>JBJEEE010000071.1:0-9229 GCA_051872775.1 Bacilli bacterium | reverse complement strand
TGACTATCAACACGCAAGTTGTTATTATGTTAATTGTATAAATAATAAATAAAACACCTCATTTATTAAATAAAGAATGAGGTGTTTTATGGCACGTAGGATAATGGAATAATATAGTCTTTTTCTTTAAAATTTGTTTAGACTATGGTATAATATATACATATTAATTAGGGAGTATGTCAAAAATGAAAAAAATAAAAGAAATATTTATATCAATGATTTTACCTCGCAAAATGGCAAAATTTAGAAACATGCACTTTGTGCTTGCCCTTATAGTATATCTAGTTGCTATGTTTATTGCGATTGGATCACAGTTTATGGTATCGGAAAATCTAGTAAAAAAAGAGATGCCATGTAATGAGTATGAAGAACGATATAGCGGTTATCAAGTTCTTGCGGATTACGAAGATATGGTTGAAAACTTTTATGTCGAAAAACTTGAGATTACTAGTGATACTTCATCTATTTTAGATCCAAATAGTGATGAAAAAAAATTAACTGATAAAATTCTTACCGCAACTCTTTCTAATAATTCAGAAGAATTAGATGTATGTATTGCTTTTTATGAAGAATATTATCCTTCCTTATTAACAAAAGAAGAAAAGACCCAAGAAGAAAACGATATTATAAATACAATGAAAAATCGTTTTCAAAGACTAGTCAAAAAAGGCGAAAATTCGCAAAATAAGATATTATATGTTTTCTTTGTAAAAGATTGTGTATTCTATCTACTTAAAGATAATAATATTAATCTTGGTGTAACTGAAAATACTGATATGAGTCAGTTTTCCACATTATTTAATATCAAGTATTATACGGAATTTGATGTAGATTATGCTTTAAGTTATATTAGAAGACTAAATAAACTAGATATTACCTCCTTTGTTAATACGCTAGTAACCGAATTAGGATTAGTACTTCCAACTTATAGTGTAACGCTATCTCATTATAATTTCAATAATTACACTGATTCTTATTTTAAGAAAATGGGAATCTATCATAAGATTATTTATAAAGATAATGATTATCTTGATGTTACATTAGTTATTGATGCTAATTTCTCGGCATTTAGTACTGATGAAAATAATAATAAACTTTCATATTTTGATTATGAAGGATACTTTAAACAAGAACGAAATGGTGATATGTCATATGTTCTTTGTGTCTTTTCATCTGATCGCTTTTATTACGTTTATAATTTAGGACAAGAATATAAAGATGGTAATTATGTAACTCTTGACTATAGTTCAAATAGTATTTTTGAAACTACCGGGGAAAAAGTCGTAAATCGTATTTACTATTTACCTAATTCCATTGATGAGTTAGTCTATAATCAATACGGTGAGTTCGATACAACTAAATGGACTAAAAAAGTAGGACAAAATGAACAATTTGATAGTTCATCATTTATTGATGTAGGTTTACCTAAGGGAATAAAAGAATCTGATGTCAGAAAGATTAAACCAGTTGATCGTCATCAAGATAATTTTTATAATGCAATTTATACTGTACATAGTAGAGCATATAATTATTCTGATTTCTTAAGCAATGGCTTTGTGACATCTAAGTTAAATGCTAAAATAAACATTATGCTTCAAGGTGTTATTGATTCAATGATTAAGGTTAATTCTGCTAACTATGAACTTGTATATGGAATAATGGCATTTGGTATTTTCATTCTTTTCCCATTACTATTGGTTGCGGTAATATGGTTATTATCACGCAAACTTGTTATGAATAGATATCGTCAATACTATGCTATTGGAGCTGTATGTTACTTTAATACAAGTATTATAATCTTTATTTTAGGTTTCTTTATTCCATTTTCTAATATGGCTTTCTATATTATGTTCGTACAAGCATGGTATTTGATTTTTGTAACATTTAGAATTAATACTGATCCATCATATAACAACGATCCTGATAATCCAGATGAGGGTAATTCATCGAATACCCAACCTCAATTTAAAAAGATTAAAGAACATCAATCAGCTCAAGTTGGATAATTATTAATTTATTAAAAAATTATTCATAATCTTTTTCTCTATTGCATATTCTTTAGTGATAGAGGGGGATAACTATGAAAAAGAATCAGTTTGCTTTAATATTTCTTACATTAATCGTGATGCTTGCAGTATGGTATGTTAAATCACCATTAGCCCAAAAAGATGATGAACCTATGCAAGGAGATACAAGTATCGTAACATCATCAAGACTTGATGCAATAAAAAATATGAGAGATAAAGTTAATGAAGCAAGAAGTACCGAAACCGCAAGTTTAGATGCTATCATTGCTAGTGCTGAATCAACACTCATTCAAAAAGAAACGGCATTAAAGAATAAAAAAGAAATCTCTGATTTAACCGAAAAAGAAGTATTGTTAGAAGTACTAATTATTAATATGGGATATCAAGATGCTTTTGTCCACTCCACGGAATCAGGAGTAGAGGTTATTGTAGTATCTGATACTACTAATGAAGATGCGGTAATCGAAATAGTCGCAGCCGCAATGTCATCGTTTGATAATACTGATAATGTGATTGTAACATTTAAGAAAGTAACAGAAATATAAAAATAAAGGGGGTATTCCCCTTTTTTGAGGTATTTATATGGGATTATTTACAGTAGAAATAAAAAAAGAAAGTTCACTAATTGCTTGGTTTGACGAAATGCATGTAGCTAAAAACAAAATTAATTATTTAATTGATAATAATTTTTGTTATGTTGGTAGTAACATCTTAAAACGTGAGTCAATTCTCAAAGTAGGCGATTATCTAATAATTGATACTTCAAATTTTGATAAAGAAGACTGTATCGATAAAACAATTGATGATATTAATATAGACATTATATATGAAGATGACTATATTATTGTTGTAAATAAATTAGTAGGTTATTTAGTTCATGATGATGATAATAATAATATAACTATGACCGATATTGTTAAGAACTATTTAAGAAATAAACATCAATTGACTAATTTATACGCTGCCCATCGTCTTGATCAAGAAACATCTGGATGTTTGTTATTTTGTAAAGATATTATTACGCTTGCATATTTTTCTTATTTATTTGAACAGAAAGAACTAAGAAAAAAATATCTTGCGATAGTTGATGGAAAATGTGAAAAACATGGAATAATCACTAAACCAATCGGAAAAAATCGCCATGTAAATAATGTAATGATTGTATGTAAAAATGGCAAACCAGCATATACAGTATATAATTTAAAAAAGACTTTTCGTAATTTTTCATTATTAGAAGTCTTAATTAAAACAGGAAGAACCCATCAAATTCGAGTACATTTAGCATCAATTGGACATCCGCTTGCGGGGGATAACAAATATGGCAGTCAAACTAAACTTGTGCATTTCTTTTTACACTGCTATGAACTTTGCTTTTACCATCCTTATCAAATGACTAAAGTTACAATTAATGCTAAAATACCTCATGATATGGTTTCTTTTTGCAAATAATTTGAAAAACATGTTTTGAATATAGTATAATACATAAACGAGGTGAATCATATGAAAAAGTGTAATTTAGTAAGATATTTAGTATTATTGATAATGTTATTTATTTTACCTTTGTTTAGTTGTACTTTACCAACTAATGAAAATGAAAATCCAGTTATAGAACCATCAACACCGGTTACTTTGAGTGCTCCTTTAAATGTAAGTGTTGATGAAACTGATACTTATTTTTTAATATCTTATAATAATGTTGAAAATAGTTCGTTTTACAAGATTATTGTAAGGAATAGTAGTGGAACAATCGTAAAAACAGAAAAACTTGGAAGTAGTAGTTTAAGTTATGCAATAAAAAAAGCGGTTTTTTCTGAGGCAGATACATATAAAGTTAGTGTTGTTGCTATTGGTGATGGCAAACAATATTTTGATTCTGAAGAAAGTGTAGCTATAAGTTTTGTGGTTGATGATGGTGGAAATGAAGAAAATCCTCCTATTGAATTAATGGATTATTATAAAAATGCTGCTAATTTAACCGGAAGTGCTTTAAAATCATCTTTAAGAACAATTATTACTTCTACACATACTAAAATCACATCATATGATGATTGTAAAAAATATCTACAAAACGCAGATGAAGATCCCCAAAACGCAAATAATATGCTTCTATTTTATACGGGTGAGTCGATTGTTAAATCCGCAGATATGAATGTATGGAATCGTGAACATGTTTGGGCTCAAAGTCTAGGTTGGTTTAAGACAAGTGGGGCTGGAGCTGATTTACATCACATTAGACCATGTAATCCAGGGGTGAATAGTTCAAGAGGAAATAAAAAGTTTGGCACATCAAGTGGATACTATACACCAAAGGATGATTATAAAGGTGATGTTGCAAGAATTATCTTCTATTTGATGGTTCGATATGCTCAAGCAGATAGATATAGTTTTACATCTATTGCACAATCACTTGATGTTTTACTTGCTTGGAACGAACTTGATCCTGTAAGTGTTCATGAACAAAATAGAAATGAATATATTGCGAAAATTCAAGGTAATCGTAATCCGTTTATTGATTATCCTGTCTTCGCCGAAATGATTTGGAAATAAAAAAGATATTTAGGTTTTATCCTAAATATCATTTTTTATTTTTAAATTTAATAATCAATTTATATATTTCCATAAACACAATAGTTGATGCACCTAGTAAAATAGCGATTAATAAAGATTTAAAGTCAGGCGCAACAAGATTAAATGCGGAATTTAATCCTGGAATATAACAAATTGAAATTTGAAGAGCCATTCCTAATACAAAGGCTAAAATTAAGAATTTATTGTTAAAAGTTTGACGATGTAAAAGTGAATGATGACTCTTAATATTAAAGGCATGGAATAATTGTGAAGAAGAAAGGGTTAAGAAAGCCATTGTTTGTCCTAATTCATGGTTAATATCATTACCAATAGCATATGAAATTAAAGATAGAATACCAACCATTGCGCCTTGCCATACAATATTAATGCCAAGTCCATGAGCAAAGAAACTTTCATTTTTTTCTCGTGGTTGTTCTGTCATTATTTCTTGTTCAGGTTTTTCCATTCCTAGTGCGAAGGCAGGCAAACTATCAGTTATTAGGTTAATCCATAACAAATGCGTTGCAACAAGTGGGGTGCCGAACGAAAGTGATGAAAATAAAGAAATAATAGAGGCTAAGAAGATGGTTAATACTTCACCAATATTACTTGATAAAAGATATTGAACAACTTTCTTAATATTATCATAGATGCCACGTCCTTCTTTAACTGCACTAACAATGGTACTAAAATTGTCATCAGTTAATACAATATCTGCGGCCTCTTTCGCAACATCAGTTCCGGTAATTCCCATTGCACAGCCAATATCTGCTTTCTTTAAAGCAGGTGAGTCATTCACACCATCACCGGTCATTGCAACAATGGCTCCTTTTTTCTGCCATGCTTCAACAATTCTTACTTTATCTTCGGGAGCTACTCTGGCAAAAACAGCATAATTTTCAATATTATTAAACAATTCTTCATCTGATAATTTTGATAATTCAGTACTAGATATAGCAATTTGCCCTTCAGTTAAAATGCCAAGTTCCTTTGCAATGGCCGTAGCAGTTAAAACATGATCCCCAGTAATCATAACGGTTCTAATTCCAGCTTCTTTGGCCATCTTGATTGATTCTTTAACTTCTGGTCTAGCAGGGTCAATCATGCCAACTAGACCTAAGAATTCTAAGTTATTTTCTAAGTTATCACTGGTTAAATTTGATGGAAGTTTATCAATTATTTTATATCCAAGTCCTAAAACACGTAAAGCATTTTCTGCCATGGTATTGTTAGCAATTTCTGCTTCTTTTAGTAAGGTGCTTGGATTAGAATGTCTTATAACAATATCAGGTGCACCTTTTGTTATAACTAAGTATTTACCCATATAAGGAATAATTACGGTCATTAGTTTTCGGTCAGAATCAAATGGTAAATCACCAACACGATTAATATCATTAAAAATAGGCTCTTTCACATACTTTTCTTTCGCAATAAGAAGAGCAACTTCAGTTGGGTCTCCAATACTTGTTTCAACCCCATCTACAATTTCATGTTTAGCATCAGTACATAAAGCTAAATATTCAAGAAGTTTACATTCTTCATAAGAAAGAGGATTAGTTACATCTTTAATTTCTGAGACATATACTTTCATTACGGTCATTTTGTTTTGAGTTAAGGTACCAGTCTTATCAGAGCAGATGACCTTAGCACATCCTAGCGTTTCAACAGCAGGTAATTTCTTTACAATAGCTTGTTGTTTAGCTAGTTTTTGTACCCCAATCGCAAGGACAACAGTAACAACGGTTGTTAAGCCCTCAGGAATAGCCGCTACCGCTAAAGCAACGGCATTCTTTAAAGCATCAATCCAACTATTTCCGCCATTTTCAATAAGTTTTAACGCAAAGACGATTATACAAATTATGATACACATAATGCCAATTACTTTTGCAATTTGATTGAGACGAACTTGAAGTGGAGTTTCTGTTTCATCTGTATCAATCAAAGCTTTAGCAATCTTACCTATTTCGGTATTCATTCCCGTATCTACAACAACAGCATATCCTTTTCCATAGGTGACATAAGTGGATGAGAATAGACAATTGGTCATGTCACCTAAGGATGGATTTTCTTTGTCAATGAGATCAACATTTTTATTTACTGCGGTTGATTCACCAGTTAAAGCACTTTCATCAACCATTAGGTTTGTTGATGAAATAATACGAGAATCGGCTGGGATAAAATCACCGGCTTCAACATAGATAATATCGCCAGGCACCAGTTCACTTGAACTTATACTTACTAATTGCCCATCTCTTATTACTTTACTATGAGGTGTACTTAATTTCTTTAAGGCTTCTAGTGATTTTTCCGCATTATTTTCTTGAATTGCACCAATAAGAGCATTGGCAATAATAACAATAGCAATAATCATTGTTTCAACCCAATCATTATGATGAATCCAATTTTCAGTATCAACAATAATCGGTAATATAGCCGCAATAACTAAAATAATAACTAAAAAATCTGCAAATTGTTTAAAAAACTTAAGAATAAAAGGAACTTTCTTTTTACTTTCAAGGACATTAAAACCATATTGGTTAAGACGCTTAGCTGCTTCATCGCTAGATAATCCCCGTTCACTATTTGTTTGTAATGATGATAAAATTTCTTGATAATCAATATTTGCTTTCATTTTTCCTCCTAATAAATAAAAAACTTTATCCTAACTAGTAGAATAAAGGTCTTGCATTTCATAATAGAATCTTAATTCCGGACATAGAGTCGAGATGACGAAATTAAGACAAGATTTAATCTTGTGCTACTCCCCTTTGGGATAGTATAATGTATAATGGAGGCTCCGGCCGGATTTGAACCGGCGATCAGGGTGTTGCAGACCCACGCCTTACCGCTTGGCTACAGAGCCATTAGACTTAAATATTATACATTATTTCATCTAAATAGTCAAGTAATATGAAACTAGTAGTTAAGAATTCTTGCAAAAAATTTTAAATTATGATAAGATATGTGAAAGTGAGGAAACAAGAATGAAAAAACGTTATTTATTTATTTTTATTATTGCTTTATTTATTACATTATATTCAAGTTGTACCAAAAGTAAAACTGAATATGAAAAAATAATAAATCAAGTAATGGATGAAATTGTAATTGAAAAGCAAATAAGCGCTAATATTACATTACCAACTATACTTAATAACGTATCAATTAAGTGGGAATCATCAAATCCAAATATTATTTCCAATATGGGGATTGTCAATCTTCCTGATAATGATGAAGTGGTTAAATTAAGGGCAGTTTTTTCTTATAAAGATATTACTAAGTATAAATCATATTATGTGTTGGTTCTATCCAAAAAGACTGTTCTAGCACCAATCATTGAAAGTAAGATTTCTATATTTGAATTTCCTCAAGTTATAAAGAATAACGATGAATTGCCTACTCAATTAGATGATGTTATGGTTAAGTGGGAATCTAATGATGTTCAAATTAACAACAATAAAGTCGTATTAGATGATAATTATAATTATCAAAATAAAGTTATGATTAAGGGTATTTTTACATATAATGGTGTAGAAATTATTAAGGAATATGAAACTACGATAAGTAATTCTTATCGAAACGTTTGTGATGCTATTAGTACTTTTGAAACTGGATTAAATTTATCTCATCAAGTAACTGGGTTAATCGATAAAATTAACGATGTTAACATTACTTGGTCCTATAGTCCAGAAGGAGTAGTAAATGCGGACGGAACCTTTAACCGACAAGAAGAAGAACAAGAAGTATCATTGGTGGTCGTCTTTAAACAAAATAAGGTTGAAATATCTAAGACATATCAGATTGTAGTTGAATCATTTACAGATGAAGATTATGTTAAAATGGCAATGGAAAAAGTAACTTTACCAGTCGAAACAACCGAAGACTTAGAATTGATTTATGCGATTGACCAAGTTCAAATTACTTGGACTAGTAAATCAATAAGTTATATCAGTCATACGGGAAAAATAAACAGAGGAGAAAAGGATCGTGTCTGTAAGTTAATTGCAACTTTTACCCTAAACAATTGCACTCTTACAAAAGAATATGAAATAAAAGTTTTAAAATACACTGATTTAGAATTTATTAACTTAGTCATAGATTCTGTTAAAATTCCAAGTCAAACTAATGTTGATGTTGCCCTTCCTATATATTTTGATTATGATGTTATTGCACAATGGACAACAAATAATGAAAAGGTAATGGATGATGAAGGGCATATTTTTCCTGAAGACAATGATGTATTGGTTAATTTAAAAGCAGTTTATAGGAGAGGAGATGAAATGGTGGAAGTAGATTATTCGATAACAGTCCTTGGTAAATCGACCTTGTTGAATGGTAAGCCACATCAAGTAATTGTAAGAAGCAAGGATTTTAATCTAGAAAAAGGAACCGGAGTAAGCTTAGACGATAATCGCTTAGTTTTAACTTCGACTCAAACCGAAGGTTCGTATGAATCAAATATTATTGAAACAATGGATTTTAATGGTATGGTTGCATCATGGGCATCAACTTCAAGTACAACTTGCACAGCTGAGTTGCTTGTTAAGGTTAGAGTTAATTCAACATGGAGTGACTACATTACTTATTATCAATGGGGATTCGGACTTGAAAATAAATGTTTTGATCAAAATAATGGT
>JBJEEE010000070.1:0-9239 GCA_051872775.1 Bacilli bacterium | reverse complement strand
TAAAATAGAGGAAAAGACAGAATTACATTTTTATACGAGACCACATACAAATTACCAAATAGCTGGTATAGTATATGAGATGTATGGAGAGCCTACAAAAATTATTGATGGATTCTATTTTGAAAAAAATGATATAGTATTAAATATTAAATATGGATGGAATGAAGAAAGAATAGAATCGTTATTAAATAATGTAGATAATAAACAATATGAATTAATTTGTTTTGGAAGTTATATATATTTAGAGCGACAACCATTAAATAGTATTTGTGATGATTACAAAAACTTTGAAAAAAGCATTCTTATTGAAGAGATAGATAAAGAAGTCTTTTTATCAGATTATTATAAGGCAAATTTTGGAGAAAGTAATTTCTTCAAATCGGATCCCCCAATGTTTTCTGAAGAAAATGATGGTATTAAATTACAATTAACACCTGAATATATAAAGTGGATAGAAGAATCAACAGAACATTATACTAAAAAATTTTATTTTGCAGTTGTTCCAATTTATTATGATTCAATCAATAATAAGTACTTTTTGGACTTTGGTAGTAAGTATGATGGTATTGAAATTGAATACCAGTATGATGAAGAGAAAAAATTAGTATATATGAATGCAAGTTAAAGGAGGCCATATGAAGAAGATATTTTTTATTATTAATTTGTTTATTGAACATTGGGGCGGTTGCTTTTAGTAATTCTTTGATTGTGTATGCATCTGATGATGAGGCAGATATCGCTTTATCAAGTACTGATCGATTATTTTCTTATTCAGTTGGTGGAATGACGTAAAATATTATTACAATGCATATGGTAGAATAATTAGTAAAGTAGATACTTCAGTAATTAATTTAAGTGATATTAATCCATTTAGATATCGTGGTTACTATCAAGATAATGAAACAGGATGGTACTATCTAAATAGTAGATATCATGATGTTGAAACATTGAGATTTATAACAATTGATGATATAGATTATCTTGGAGCAAGTGGTAGTGTATTAAGTTATAACCTTTATAGCTATTGTGAAAATAATCCTGTAAATCATATAGATCCATCTGGCAATTTAAGCATACCGCGTTCTATTATATCAATTCCTGTAGATATAATAATATTCACAATTGCAAATCCAATTAGTTCTACATGGGCAACAATCACTCAACCTATTAAAGCAGGTGCTAAAAAACTTGGTAAAGCATTTATAAAAACTACATTTAAAAAGGGAATATTAAGATTTTTTAATACTCTTAAATCAATTATAATCAAGGTTTGTACTAAACTTGTTCCATTGATAAAGAAAACTTTAGGTAGAGTATTTAAAAAGTTGGTAGCAAATTTAACAGCCGTTGTTTTAACAGAATCAATAATAGGGGCTATGCTTAGCTTTACTGCTAATAAGATTTTAGATAAAATTGTAGATAATATAACTGTGTTTTTATCAATAGGAGGATTAGTTGCTGTATTACTTGATTGGGTTACTGATGGCTCATTAAATAATAAAATTAAATTAGATTTTTGGAGAAAATGATGTTAGTAAAAATAAATAAATCTGATGATTTGAGTAAATATATTATTAGAGTAAAAATTAATGATTATATTCTTGAAAGTGATGAAGTATCTCATTATAGAACTATGGATGGAAAAATAAAAATAGAATCTTTCCTATCATTTGATTGTATTGAAACGAAAAAAGATAATTTGTTTCAAAAAGTAGGCCAATATATATCATGGGTATTATATATTTACTTTAGTTCAGTAGATAATTTACTAGATTCAAGGGAATATAAAAATACAATATGTGTTGAATCTTTTAGTGAAAATGGTGTTTTAGAGATAAATTATTTTTGGAATGGACAAGAAAAAAAGGTTGATGTTGAGATCAAAATAACAGAAGGAAATCTAACTTCTAATGAAATATTAGAAATAAATAATCAAACTGTTTATGACCAAAATATAAAAACATATAAAAAAGTAATTAAATGCTCTATGCTAATACTATTTACCATACCACTAATTATCTTAATAATTGCTTGTATTTGTAAGCAAAAAAGAATGATAATTGCTCAAATAGTGATATTAATAATATTTTTATTGATATGTTTTATACCTTACTTGATAAAGAAAAAGAAAAAATAGATGATATTTTTAATTTCTAGAATCTTCTTTGCCATTGCTTTCGCTGTTTTAAATACTAAATTTACAATATTAAATAAAATTTTAATGAGCTATTATGCGTAAATCTTTAGAAGATATGCAGCTTCAGCATCTGTTAGCTATTATTGGTTAATTAATAGTTCCCATTCTACTTTAGGCTCTATTATGATAGAGTTAGATTTAATAGTAATAAATACTTATAATATGAAAAAGGAGAAGTGTATGGATAATTATAAAACAGTTTATGAGACAGGGAAGTTTGATTTTCATATTGGATTAAGCTATTTTGTTCTTGTTCTATTGCTTGCAGCATTTACTTTTGCTGTTGTTCATAACATTAAATATAACATTACATTAAATCAAGAAACAAATCATAGACAAGTAATAACTGAAAGAGTTTTTGCAATTTTTGGTTTATGCGTTGTTAGTTGTGTCCTTCTTGTTACGTTAACAACAACTATTATAGATTATTATAGTATTCAAAAAATTTATAATGATAGAAACTGGCTCATTGTTGAGGGAGAAGTAGAGGATTTTATTCCAATGGAATTAGAAGGACATAGTTCTGAATCTTTTACCGTAAATGGTGTGAATTTTACTTATAGTAGAAACACTCCGACATATGGTTACCATCTCGCAAAAGTTGATGGAGGATATATCAAAGGAAATGGGCAAAAAATTAGAATACATTACGTAAATTATAATAATAATAATTTAATTTTAAAATTGGAGATTAAAGAATGATTATATATGTTCAGTTTATGAAGTGTTAATTCTATCTTTGATTCTATATGATGAATCAGCAATATTAAACTAATAAGAATAAAAGATTAAATGTAAATGATATGATGTCTCTAAAGTAGACAGTGAATAAAAATAAAATTATTCACTATTTACTTTGGAGGCAATTTTTATTATGGAAAGAAAAATAAAGATTCTGTAAAATCATTTATGCTTTTATGAAAAAATTAACCATTAATGATTATACAGAACCCTAAAATATAATATTTTTATTATTATCTACAAAAGTATTAATTATTTAATATTTAATTTGTTCCATAACTCTTAACTCTACTTTCTACATGATTAATACCTCCAAGAGATATTGTATCATAATATTTATTGTTGGGATATTTTCTAAAATTAACTATTAAGCCATTATCATAAATTAAACACACAAATTATTTAACTTAATTGAAAAATAATGATAATTGTGATATAATAACAATAAGAAATTAACACTGCTTAAGTTAGTTGACACTAAAAATAATAGTAAGCAATTTATTACTTAAAGATAATGATATAGAAAGGAGCTCAAATATGGAAGTATTTTTAGGATTAATGATTCCTTTTATAGGCACTACATTAGGTGCTTCATGTGTTTTGTTCATGAAAAAATCACTCAGTGAACTAGTAAGAAGAGCATTAGCAGGATTTGCGGCAGGAGTAATGGTGGCTGCATCCATTTGGAGTTTAATCATTCCCGCCATTGATCAATCCGAAACAATGGGTAATTTATCTTTTCTACCTGCTTTTATTGGCTTTTGGTGTGGTATTCTATTTTTATTAGGTTTAGACCATTTGATTCCTCATCTTCATATTGGGGATAGTCAGGCCGAAGGCCCTAAGAGTAAACTTGGAAAAACGACAATGATGGTTTTAGCGGTAACATTACATAATATTCCTGAAGGAATGGCAATAGGTGTTATGTTTGCTGGTTATCTTTCCAACAATATGGCTATTACTGCCGCAAGTGCTTTAGCCCTATCAATTGGTATTGCTATCCAAAATTTCCCCGAAGGTGCTATCATTTCAATGCCACTTCGTGCCGAAGGAGAAAAAAAAGGAAAAGCATTTTTTGATGGTGTAATATCGGGAATAGTCGAACCAATTGCGGCGATAATAACAATTATTGCTGCTCAGTATGTAATTCCAATTCTACCTTATCTATTGAGTTTTGCAGCTGGTGCTATGATCTACGTGGTTGTTGAAGAGTTAATACCGGAAATGTCACAAGGTAAACACTCAAATATTGGTACAATCTTTTTTGCAGTTGGATTCAGCTTAATGATGGTGTTAGATGTAGCACTAGGATAAAATCAATAATATTTTACAAATAAACTAAAGGAAAATAAACATGTTAGTAAAAATCTTATTTGTATGCCATGGCAACATATGTCGATCCCCAATGGCTGAATTTATCATGAAAAAATTTAACTAGAAATAGTAATAATTATTATATTGCTTCAGCCGCAACCTCTAATGAAGAAACAGGAAATGATATTTATCCACCTGCTAAAAAAGTATTAGAAAAACATCATATCCCATATGAGTATCATCAAGCACGAACAATAAAAAAAGAAGATTATGATAAATATGATTATATAATAATAATGGATAGTAATAATGAATATAATATAAGAAGAATCATTAAAGATGATCCATTTCAAAAAATTAGAAAATTATTGTCTTTTGATGGAACAAATGATGATGTGTCTGACCCTTGGTATACTAATGAATTTGAAAAGTGCTATCAAGATATTTACAGAGGATGTGTCAAACTATTAGAATATTTGGATAACAAGACTAGCAAAAATTAGAAAATCGGTAAAATATCCGTGATAAAGAAGTAAAAAAATAATAGGGTAATTTCATTATTTTTACTTCCTACACTATTAGTTGGTTGTATTGTTAATATTAATTACAATAATAATAAAGATATTACGGATTTTATGAAGTATAATCAAACTTTACTACTCGTGGAAGCAACAAGATATTTACTTTTCATTTAATAGTGAAGAAGAACAATGTTAATCATATTTAGAATTAATTATATTGTTATTTTCAAAGCATTATTAATAACAATTATATTGAAGCGTAATTCCTTTTAGTTCATAAAGAAAGAATATTAAAAGTAATCTTGTGTATTCAATAATTAATATAATTATCAATTTATCACTAAATATAAACTATAAAAAACTCATTGATTTGAAGCAATTTCTGTTTCAAATCAATGAGTTTTTATATTTATATTATTATAATAAATAATAAGTTTCTACTTGAATTATTAAAAAAAGTATGGTAAAATTATGTAAAGATATTAGTTATAAAAAAATGGTCTGACACTCAGACCCCATTGTAGTTTCGCATATAAAGCTTATTTGCACTCGGTATGCTAAATATGATAGTATCTTTTTTATTATATTAACTATAACCAATAATTATAGAAAGTGGTGATAAACTAATGAAGTTTTTACATATGAGCGATTTACATTTAGGAAGAAAAATGAATGGAATTAGTCTTCTTGATGATCAAAGATATATTTTAAATCAAATTATTGATATTATTAAAGACCAAAATATAGACTATGTTTTTATTTGTGGTGATATTTATAATAATTCATCTCCACTACCAGATGCAATGGTTGTATTTGATAACTTTTTGTCAAATCTTGTTGAGCTACATGTTAAGACTTTTGTTATTTCTGGTAATCATGATTCAGATGATCGTGTTTCATATCTTAGTAATATTGTTAGAAAAAGTGGTATTTATATTAGTACTAAGTTTGAAGGAGTATTACAAACATATCATTTTGAGGATGAATATGGAAAGTTTGCTATTAGTTTACTCCCTTTTATCAAACCAGCGGAAGTAAGAAGATTTTATCCAAGCGAGAAAATTGAAACATATGAAGATGCAGTAAAAATAGTTCTTAAAAATTCACAGATTGATAAGAATGAACGTAATATAATTTTAGCTCATCAGTATATAACAGGGGCTACTCTTTCTGATGTAGAAGAACTTGCAATAGGTGGACTAGATAATATTAATGCGGAAGTGTTTGATGATTTTGACTATGTTGCACTTGGTCATATCCATCTTGCACAAAGAGTAATGCGCGATACTTTACGTTATTCTGGTTCAATTATTAAATGTGCTTTTTCGGAAGAACATCATAAAAAAAGTGTTACCATTGTTGATATGAAAGAATCTAATCATATAGATTATCATCAAGTTGAATTAAAGCCAAAGCATGAATTAATAACTTATAAAGATAATTATGAAAATTTAATTAAAAAAGAAAAATCAGATGATTTTGTAAGGATTATCTTAACAGATGAAGAAGTCATCCCAAATGCAACAGAATCATTGTTTTCAATTTTTCCTAATTTAGTAGGAGTCACAGTTGAAAATAGTAAAACGATGTTAAATCGCGATGTCAATATCCAAGTAAATGTTGAAAATTATTCGATAATTGAGCTATTTGATAAGTTTTATCGTTTACAAAATAACGATGTAGGATTGAGTGAAAAACAACAAAAAGTTTTAGAAAAATTGATTGAAGAAATAAGGGAGGAAGCATAATGAAGCCATTAAAATTAACGATGTCAGCTTTCGGCTCTTATAAAGAAAAAACAGTGATTGATTTTTCATTATTTGGACCATCTGGTTTATTCTTAATTACCGGTAATACTGGTAGCGGAAAAACTACCATCTTTGATGCCATTTGTTTTGCCTTATATGGGGAACCTTCAGGTGGATTATCACGACGTTCTACCCAATCTTTTAGATCAGATTATGCTAGAAAAACGGATCCAACATACGTTATTTTAGAGTTTACGCATAAGGATACAAAATATATAATTAAACGTAATCCAGAATATGAACGGAATAAAATAAGAGGTGAAGGTACAACCATTGAAACGGCTAAAGTTGAACTAAAAAATTGTGATACTGGTCAAGTATATACATCTAATGAAGAAGTATCACGAATGATTATGGACATTATTGGTTTTACAAGAACCCAGTTTTCGCAAACCGTAATGATTGCGCAAGGCGATTTCTTGAAGATACTTAATGCTAAAAGTGATGATCGTAAGAAAATATTCCAAAAGATTTTTAACACAAGTGATTATTCATTACTTCAATTAAAACTAAAAGAACTTGATCGAACTTATAAAAATGAATATGGTCAAATCAAAGAAATAATAACAAGAGAACTTTTAAAAATTCAAAATGAAGAAGCTTTTTCACACAACAATCTAATTAATGAATATGTAACTGACATAAGTTATCTTGAATTATTACTACCTGTTCTTAAGAATTTAATTCAATTTGAACAAAAACTTGCAAATAATTATGAACAAGAAAGCAATGATTTGAATCAAAAACTAGTAAAATTAATTGAAGAAATAACAAAATCAGAACATATTAATGATCAATTTATCAAAAGAGATAATGTAAAAAAGCAATACGATCAATTAATTCTAGAAAAAAGTAAATATCAAGAAATAGAAGAAAAGGTAAAATATGCTAAAAAAGCATTAGAAATATCTCCTTTACAATCCCTATATCAAGAGACTGTTTCTAGCATTATATCTCTAAAAAAAGATGAAGAAAACGAACAAGTTTTATTAGAACAAGCTCTAAAAGACTATGAAGAGTTCATTAAAAATAAGGAAATTATCGATAAGCAATATCAGGAGATTGATCAAAAAATAGATTGTCTCAGAAAGTTTAAAGAAGCATACAATTTACTAATTGAACTGAAAAGTTTAAGATTACGTTTAAATGAAAATAAAATAAAAAAACTAAATGAAGAGTTAATTAATCTTGAACAAGAATACATCCATAAAAGAACTATCTTCTTAGAATCTCAAAGTTATATACTTGCGAAAGAATTAAAAGAGAATGTTCCTTGTCCTGTTTGTGGCTCAACACTACATCCACATCCTGCCTCAGCTCAACATGAAATTGTTACCAAAGAAGAACTTACCCTTGCGGATGAAACTAGAAAAAAGGTTGAACAAAAACTAAATCATGAAATAAACGAACACGATAAAATTGAAAATAAAATTAACGATATAATCAAGAAATTAAATGAATATCAAATTGATCCTAATTCTTCCATTTCTAGTATTAATGAAATAATAACTAAATATGATAATGAGATTAAAACCATCAAAGAAAACTATACAAGATTTTATAATTTGGAAAAGACAAAGTCCATTTCCATTGAAAAACACAAGGAAAATATCGTTAAGATAAATAAGAGTTTAAATGAATATATAATCAAAAATACAAATTATAAAAATGATTATTATGCTAAAATTAATGAAATGTCATTTGCAAGTGAAGAAGACTATTTAAATCATAAATTATCTTTAACTGAGATTAATCATCTAGAAATGCAAGTTAGCATTTATAATGCACAACTTGTTTCATTACAAAGTCTTCTCAATGAACTTAATAATGAATTATCCGAAAAACAAATTGTTGATATCTCTAAACAAAAAGAAGAACGTAATACTATCGAACAATCGATTAATGATATAAATCAACTAAAAAAAGAAGTTGAAAGAAGAATAACTATCAATGATACTTGCTTCCATGAATTATCAAAGCTATCAACTAAATTCAATAAGATAAAAGAAGAATGGACTCCTATACACGAATTATATAGTGTCATATCAGGCCAGATTGCTAAACAAACCAAATTATCATTTGAAACCTATGTTCAACAGTATTATTTCAAACAAGTAGTTAACGCTGCTAATATTCGCTTAGATGTTCTAACTAATGGTATGTTCATTCTAAGATGTAAAGAAGAAAACTACAATATGCGTTCTCAAGTTGGTCTAGATCTCGAAGTATTAGATAAGAGTACGGGACTATGGCGAGATGTATCAACTATGTCAGGAGGAGAATCATTTATGGCATCTTTATCACTTGCCCTTGGATTATCAGACATTGTTCAAGCTCAAAGTGGTAACATCAGGATTGAAACAATGTTTATTGATGAAGGATTTGGTACTTTAGATGAAGATACCCTCAAACACGCAATTCAACTATTAAATAAACTTGCTAGTGGTAATCGTCTAATTGGAATCATATCTCATGTATCTGAACTAAAAGATAAAATTGATAAGAAAATAATTATTGATAAAAAGCATAATGGTTCCTTTATTAAAATAGAACAATAACTATTCTAAATACACAAACGACAAAAAACGACTTGAATCAACAAATGGTTCTTTAAAATCAGTTGGGGTTTCCAAAAAAGCTATAGAATTAGTTGGGGTG
>JBJEEE010000069.1:0-9290 GCA_051872775.1 Bacilli bacterium | reverse complement strand
AGTCATGATGTGGTTAATCGAATAAGACATGTATTTAATACACGTCAAGTAGGTCATCTTGGAACCTTAGATCCGATTGCAACGGGGGTTTTGGTAGTATGCTTGAATGAAGCAACTAAGCTTGTCCCCTATCTTGAAAATGTAACAAAGGAATATGTTTGTGAGATTTCTTTAGGAGCAAGCACAGACACATTTGATTCAACCGGACAAATAACAAATAAAGTAGATGAGTTTTGTGTTACAGAAGAAATTATTGACGATGCTCTTCATAGTTTCATTGGTACATCATACCAATCTCCTCCAAAATTTTCTGCCATTAAGATTAATGGTAAAAAACTTTATGAATATGCTCGTCGTAATGAAGAAGTAGAAGTTCCAACAAGGAAAATTACTATATTTGAAATTGAACGGATCTCACCGCTTCAGTTAAAAAATGGATATAATACTTTTAAATTTAGAATTTTGGTATCAAAAGGTACTTATATTCGTTCTGTTTGTAATGATTTAGGCATTAAGTTAGGAGTTCCTGCCCATATGTCTGAGTTAACAAGAACTAAAAATGGTGAGTTTAAACTCGCTAACGCATGGACATTAGATGATATTGAACACGGTAATTATGAAATTATTTCGATGTTAGATGCCCTAAAAGACTATGTGTTTTTAACTGGAAGCCAGTTTATACAAAAAGCAATTAATGGAATGAAAATATCTCCAATTGAAGTAAAGAAAGTTGTTGGGTATTTACCTGAGCGCATCGCAATTAAAGACAATAATCAATTAGTTGCAATTTATTTACTTGATTTAGAAAAATACTGTTATAAGGCAGGTCGTGTATGGAAATAATAGATTTTGAGAAATATCAAAAAATTGCAAAGGATGATTTAGTTGTTGCAATTGGTCAGTTTGATGGCTTTCATGTAGCACATCAAGTTTTGTTGGACAAAGTTTTAGAAATAGGTCATAAGAATAACTATTTAACAGGAATCATTACCTTTAATCCTCATCCTGATTATGTTTTAAAAAAGACCAATGAATGTACGTATCTCATTACTATTATGGATAAAGCAAAAATCTTAGCTCATCTTGGTTTTGACTATATGATTATTGTTAATTTTAATGAAAAAGTTGCAAGTACTTTACCTCAAGATTTTGTTAATGATTATCTCTTGTCCATTCATGTTAAAGAAGTAGTTGTTGGATATGATTTTTGTTTTGGTTATAAAGGATTAGGTCGTGCGGGAATGATAACTAGTCTTTCAAATAACCAAATAAAAACGACAATCATTGATGAAATTAAATATCAAGATGAAAAATTAGGAACAACTCTTATAAAAAAATTATTAGCAAGTGGAAAGGTTGATTTGGTAACTAAAGTACTAGGAAGACCATACTGCATTGAGGGAAAAGTCGTAAGTGGTCGACAAATCGGAAGAACAATCAATCTTCCAACCGCAAATATTCAGTTTTCTAATTCTTTTGTTCAGGTAAAAACAGGGGTTTATGGGGTTATAGTTGAACATAATGGTCATAAGTATTTAGGACTTGCTAATTTTGGTAATAATCCGTCTTTTAATTATCATTTAAATCCCGTATTAGAAGTACATTTATTAAACTTTAGTGGAGACCTATATGGTGAATATTTAAAAGTGTATTTTATTGAGTTTATTAGGGATGAAAATACATTTGATAGTAAGGAAAAATTTATTAATCAAATTGATATCGATAAAGCTAAAATTATAAATGATTTATCGCCTTTACTTGAAAGTGGGTTCTAAATTAGGCTATCATTTAATTTGCAAAAAAAAAGGAAATATGATAAAATAAATTGACCTTATGCTAAGATTTACGATTATTCCGACGTAATTCATGGAATAAGGAATAATATTATCAAGGAGGAATAAAAATGGCTTGTATTACAAAAGAACAAAAAGCCGCAATTATTGCTAATTTTGCAAGAGCAGAAGGAGATACAGGTTCTCCAGAAGTTCAAATTGCGATATTAACGGCGGAAATTAACAAGTTGAATGAACATTTAAAAGTTCATACTCATGATTTCCACTCTCGTCGTGGTTTGTTACAAAAAATCGGTCATCGTCGTAATTTATTAAATTATCTTAAAGATAAAGACATTCAACGTTACCGTGAACTTATTGCCAAATTAGGTTTAAGAAAATAGGACTAAGGGCACGGTTCGTGCCCTTTAACTATTTTAAAAATTATTTAAATAGTTGATACTATTTAGTGACCATATAAAAATTTGAAAAATTTAAGGAGAAAAAAATGGAAAAACAAATCTTTGAATATTCACACCGTGGTCGTAAGATTGTAGTTGAAATAGGTGAATTAGCTAAACAAGCACATGGTGCATGTCTTGTTAGATATAATGATACTGCAGTTTTGAGTACGGCTGTTGGTAGTGATAAGGCTATGGATACCGACTTTTTCCCTCTTACTGTATTATATCAAGAAAGATTATATGCAGCTGGTAAAATTCCAGGGGGATTCTTAAAAAGAGAAGGTCGTCCTACTGAACACGAAACACTCGTTTCACGTTTAATTGATCGCCCAATTAGACCATTATTTGCGGATGGATTTAGAAATGAAGTTCAAGTTGTTAATATGGTAATGTGTGCCGATCCTGATTGTTCTCCTGCAATGGCCGCAATGCTTGGATCAAGTATAGCATTATGTATTTCAAATATCCCATTTGAAGGTCCTATTGCCGGAGTAGTTGTTGGTAGAGTTAATGGTGAATTAGTTATTAATCCTACAGTTGAAGAATTAGAGAAATCTGATATTAACTTAACTCTTGCGGGAACAAAAAAAGCAATAAATATGGTTGAAGCAGGTGCCAAACAAGTAAGCGAAGATGATATGCTTGAAGCTTTAATGTTTGGTCATGAAGAAATCAAACGTTTATGCGAATTTGAAGAAGAAATCATTAAAGCTGTTGGTAAAGAAAAAAAGGTTGTTGACTTATTTAAAATACCAGAAGATTTAGAAAAAGCGGTTCGTGAATTTGCGGAACCTGAACTTATTCCTGCTATTTCAACACATGAAAAGAAAGCACGTGAAGCAGCAATTGAAGCTGTTAACGATAAAACAAGAGAACATTTTAATGAATTATTCATTAACAATCCAGCATTTACTAAAGATGATGTTGAAAAACAAATGATTTATGTAAATATGATTCTTGAACATATACTTGCGGAAGAAGTACGACGTCTAATTACCAATGATAAAATTAGACCCGATGGAAGAGCAATCGATGAAATTCGTCCATTATCTTCCCGTGTAGATATTTTTGAAAGAACACATGGTTCTGCTTTATTTACGCGTGGCCAAACCCAAAGTTTATCTACTGTTACTTTAGGCTCACTTGCTGAATTCCAAATTATTGATGGAGTAGGTGCTGAAGAAAGCAAACGCTTTATGCTTCATTATAATTTCCCTCAATTTTCCGTAGGATCTACTGGAAAATATGGTTCACCTGGACGTAGAGAAATTGGACATGGAGCTTTAGGTGAAAGATCATTATCTCAAGTTATTCCATCTGAAGATGAATTTCCATATACAATTAGAGTAGTTAGTGAAATTCTTGAATCAAATGGTTCATCTTCACAAGCCTCTATTTGTGCAGGTACTTTAGCTTTAATGGCTGCAGGTGTACCTATTAAAGCTCCTGTTGCAGGTATTGCGATGGGATTAATCAGTGAAGATGATGAATGCTCTAAATATACAATTCTTACAGATATTCAAGGCTTAGAAGACCATTACGGTGATATGGATTTCAAAGTATCTGGAACAAGAAATGGTATTACAGCTCTTCAAATGGATATTAAGATTAAAGGAATAACAAAAGATATTCTTAAAGAAGCATTAGCACAGGCTAAAAAAGGCCGTATGCAAATTCTTGATCATATGGAAACAACAATAAAAGAAGTTCGTCCTACTCTTAGTCCTTATGCTCCTAAGGTTAAAATGATTAGAATTAATCCTGATAAGATTCGTGATGTAATCGGTAGTGGTGGTAAAGTTATCCAAGAAATCATTGAAAAATGCAATAACGTTAAGATTGATATTGAACAAGACGGACGCGTATTCATTATGCATTCTGATACTGAGTGGATTGATAAAGCTGTTAAGATTATTGAGGATTTAACAAGAGTTCCTGAAGTAGGTAAAGTATATCCAGTTAAGGTTGTTAAGATTATGGATTTTGGTGCCTTCTGTGAATTATGGCCTGGCTGTGAAGGTCTATGTCATATTTCTGCATTAGATACAAAACGTGTTAATAAAGTTGAAGATGTTGTACATGAAGGAGACGAAATTGTTGTTAAATTACTAAAGATTGATGAGAAAGGTAAACTTGTGCTTTCTCGTAAAGCTTTATTAACCAAAGAAGAGCAACCAAAACCAAAAGATGAAGTTTCTACTTCAGATGAAGCTCAAACTACTCCAAGTGAAGATCAAACTGAGGCAGAAGCAACACCTAAACCAAAACGTACCTACAAACGTAAGTCAAAAGTAGAAGGAGAATAATATATGAAAATAGGAATAACCTCTGATTGTAGTTCGGGTCTTGAATATGCTCCTTATAAGCATAATGTAAAAATTACTCGTACAACAATTCATTTTGGTGAAAAAGAATTAGTTGATGGTGTTGATGTTACTGCCGATCAGTTTTATGAAATGCTTGCAGAAAGTGATATTGTACCTTCAACTAGTGCTCCTACTCCTCAAGAAATTATACGTTGTGTTGAGGAGTACAAGAAGGATGGATATGATACTGTTATCCATTTTCCTATTTCTTTTGGCCTTTCCGCATATGGCGAAAATCTTCAAGTTGTTGGTCAAGATTATGTTGATGGGATAGACTTTAAAGTTTACAATTGCTATTCAGCTTGCGCAATGGAAGGATACTCTGCATATTATGCGGAAATCTTAGCAAAAAAAGGATATACAGTTGAACAACTTTTTGCTGAATGTGACAAACTTGCTGATAATTCGAAAACATATTTTGTTGTTGACGATTTAAAGTATTTAGTTAAAAATGGTAGATTAAATGTTGTCTCTGGTTTTATTGGTGGATTAATGAAAATTAAACCAATATTGAAATTAGGTAAACCATCAGGAACAATTGATGTTTTTGAAAAAGTTAGAACTCATGCTAAAGCTATTGATCGTTTATTTGAACTAGTTGAACAAGATACAAAAGAAGCAAAAAGTGTTATTTATGTTGTTCAACATACTAACCGATATGACGATGCATGTAAACTTGCGGAAAGAATAAAAAATACCTATCATAATATTAAACGTGTTGAAATTGATACAGTTACGCCAACGGTTGGTTGCCATATTGGGAATGGAGTCCTTAGCATTGGTTATATTATAACTGATGACTTAAAAGAAGAATTATAATTAATACATCGGGTAATCGAGCGCATAATAGATGCGTTAGGAAAGTCCATACTAGCACAAACTGAGATGTTTGTAGTGTTTGTGCCTAACGAAAAAATAAGTTAGGGCATCGAAAGATGACGGCGAATGAAACCTAAAAAGGAAACTTCATGGTGTAATTTGTAAAGTGCCACAGAGACGATTTTCTTTGGAAACAAAGAAGTGGAACGGGTAAACCCCTCAAGCTAGCAACCCAAATTATGGTAGGGGCATGACGGGAGGAGGAAATGAACTCACTCTTGTTACAGTATTTATACTGAGATAAATGATTACCAGCAATTAATTGCTACAGAATATGGCTTATAGATGTATTTTAAAATAAATTTTATCTCCTTTGCCTTTACAACAAAGGAGATTTTTTAGGAGGTTATTTTATGAATCCAAGAAAAGCAGAATATATCATTAGTGCTGTTTCTAAAAAACAGTATCCAAATTATTCTTACCCCACTTTTGTTTTTTTAGGACGTTCAAATGTTGGCAAGAGTAGTTTTATAAATGCACTAGTTAATCGTAAAAATCTTGCTTATACTTCTAGTAAACCTGGAAAAACTATAGCACTTAATTTTTATAACATTGACGATATGTTCATGTTTGTTGATGTACCGGGTTATGGTTATGCCCAAAAAAAAGTAGAGGATCGTCTTGGGTTTGGCAAAATGATTGAAGAGTTTTTAAATAATTATTCCTCTTTAAAATTATGTTTTTTAGTTATTGATTTGCGACATGAACCAACTGAAGATGATGTTCTTATGTATAATTATTTGAAACATTTACATCAAAATATAGTGATAGTAGCAACAAAAGCTGATAAACTAAGCAATAATCAAATGCATAATGCTTTAAAAGTAGTTAAGGATAAACTTGATTTAAGGGAAAATGATATGGTTTTTGCTATCTCATCGGTGACAAAATACGGAATTGACAAAATTGAACAAGTATTATATCGTTATGTACCTAAAGTGTAGTAATCTACACTTTTTTTAGCGTTTGCTATTGTCTATGAAGATTAATCTTTAAAAAAATAAAAAAAATTTTAAAAAATCTATTGACAAATTGCTAAAATGTGCTATAATATATTAGCACTCGAAGTATTAGAGTGCTAAAGGGAGGTATGTTTATGGAAATGCAAGATTATCAAAATGATCAAAATATATTAGAAAAATTTGGTAGGGATGTTACCCAAGCAGTAAGAGATGGTAAAGTTGACCCTGTAATCGGACGTGAAGAAGAGATTTTGCGTATTATTAAAATTCTTGCTCGTAAAACCAAGAATAACCCCATTTTAATCGGCTTACCTGGTGTAGGTAAAACGGCAATAATTGAAGGACTTGCGGCACGTATTGTTAAAGAAGATGTACCTACAACCTTAAAGAAATGTCGAATTTATGAGCTTGATATGGGTGCGTTAGTTGCGGGAGCCAAATACCGTGGTGAATTCGAGGAACGTTTAAAAGCAGTTCTTAATAAAATTAAGGAAAGTAATGGTGAAATCATTCTTTTCATTGATGAAATTCATCTAATTGTTGGTGCTGGTAATGCAGAAGGCGCACTTGATGCAGGTAATATGTTAAAGCCAATGCTTGCTCGTGGTGAATTACATTGTATTGGTGCAACAACATTAAACGAATATCGTAAGTATATTGAGAAGGATAGTGCCCTTGAAAGACGTTTTCAAAAAGTAATGATTAATGAACCTACTGTTGAAGATACAATAAGTATTATTCGTGGCTTAAAGGAACGTTTTGAAGCACATCATGGGGTTAGAATTAGCGATAATGCCATCGTTGCTAGCGCCGTTTTATCTAATCGATATATTACTGATCGTTTTTTACCAGATAAAGCAATTGACTTGATTGATGAAGCATGTGCATCACTTCGTACTGAAATGGATTCAATGCCTGCTGAACTTGATACATTAAAACGTCATATTATGCAACTAGAAATCGAGCGAGCAGCTTTAAAGAAGGAAACCGATGCTTTAAGTAAGGAACGTTTAACCAAGATTGATCAAGAACTAAAGGAAAAGAAAGCACAAGAAGCTGAAATGACGAAAAAATGGCAACAAGAAAAAGCTGATTTAGATACTATTAAAGAAAAGCAACAACAACTTAAAAAAGCTCGTTATGATTATGAACAAGCAACATACAATGGTGATTTAAATCGTGCTGCTGAACTTCAATACAGTATCATTCCTAAGTTAGAAAAAGAACTAAACGTTTATCAAGAAAAAAATGAAGATAAAATGATTTCAGAAGTTGTAACTGAAGAAGATATTGCGGAAATAGTTTCAAAAGCAACTAATATTCCTGTTTCTAAATTAGTTAAAGGTGATCGTGAGAAATTATTGACTTTAAAAGATACTCTAGCAAAACGTGTAATTGGTCAAGACCAAGCAATCGAACTTGTATCTGATGCTATTATTAGACAACGTGCTGGTATTAAAGATGAAAATCGTCCGATTGGTTCCTTCTTATTCTTAGGCCCTACGGGTGTAGGTAAAACTGAAGTTTGTAAGAGCCTTGCTGAAGCATTATTTGACAGTGAAAACCATATAATTCGATTTGATATGAGTGAATATATGGAACCTCATTCAGTTGCTCGTCTTATCGGAGCTCCTCCAGGATATGTCGGATATGATGAAGGTGGTCAATTAACGGAAGCGGTACGACGTAAGCCTTATTCTATTGTCTTGTTTGATGAAATTGAAAAAGCTCATCATGATATTTTCAATGTATTGCTTCAAATACTTGATGATGGTAGAATTACTGATGGTCATGGCAGAACAGTCGATTTCAAAAATACCATTATAATCATGACATCAAATTTAGGTAGCGAATTCTTAATTAATGGTGTAAATGATGGTTCGATTAAAGAAGTTAATAATCTATTACGTAAGACTTTTAAACCTGAATTTTTAAATCGTATTGATGAAATTGTAATGTTCAAACCACTTGATCGAAGTGTTCAAGCTAAAATTGTCGCTAAAATTCTTAATGAGTTAGCTATGAGACTTTCATCTAATAATATAAAAGTAGAATTTACACAAGCCCTTGGTTCACACATCCTTGATGAAAGTTATAATATCACTTATGGTGCTCGTCCACTTAGACGATATATTCAAAAGAATATTGAAACAATGCTTGCCAAAGCGATTATTTCATCTGAAGTTGTCCCAGGTAAATCTTATGTTGTTGATTATGTAGATGGTAAAATCGTGATTAAATAATTACCGTAAATTCAACTTGTATTAAGATTTATTAATTCTATAATATTTTTGAGATTTTCGATAAATTTCAATTTATCTTAAAAGATTTAGTATTTTCTGTTAATAAGGTAATCGGGAATGGTATTAACCACTCCCGATTTTTTTGTCATTATTTCCAATAATTTTAATTAATTATGTTTTATATACTTTCTCACATTTGCTAGATATCTTTTCTATTGTACTTAAAATTTATATTACATTGATACTATATTCAATTTTGTAACAAAGTGTATGTTTCTTAAAGCACAAAATCTTCTTTTATGCAATACTTATTTACATTTTGATATGTATAAAAGTTGTTTCTATTCTTTTCATCTTTTTTATATCTAAAAAAAAAAAATTTCGCAATTTCACTTGCGTTTTTTTATATTCTATTTTAAGATTTTGGTCAAAAACACTAAAATTTGTCAAAATTTAAGATTTTTATACATGATGCTTGCAAATAACAAATAGTCATTTTGAGATAATTGTAGAGTAATTTAAATTACATATTAAAAATTCATATAATAGACCAACTAGTATCGTACAGTATGAATATGATAATTATAACCAAATCAAAAAAGAG
>JBJEEE010000068.1:0-32077 GCA_051872775.1 Bacilli bacterium | reverse complement strand
TGCTATTGACCATAAAAGCACAAAAGCATAAAAGCATAAATGATTTTACAGAACCGAAATCTATAGGTCTTCTGAAAAGAGGATCTCTTTTTTATTTTTATATTGTATTTTAGCCATTTTAGGTTAGAATATCTTCTTTTTTATACTTATATGAAACATTTAGATTTAAACACTAATAGTTGTAAATACAACTATTGGAGACTGACCACGGACTCAAACCATTAATTTACGGGTATCGAACCTTTAGTTTTAACGTTACTCGAACCAATAAGATATAATGGTGGAAATTAAATTTGTTTTAGTGTATAATATAAGTGTGAAATGAGTGATTGCAATGCTTACAAAAGAACAATTAAAACATTCCATTGATAAATACGGGGATAGTTCTAAATTAGTCAATAGATTAGGAATAACTGAAGAAAAAATAACTGAAGTAGTTGTTCTTGCTCCTTGGTGGCATTCTAATAAACTATATAATAAATATGATTGTAAGGTTGTATTATTAAGTGATGAATTTCCAGTTGTACATAGAATCACTTATAATAATAAATCATTTCTTCATATTAGAAGTTATGTTGGAGCAACCATTGTAGGTGAAACAGTATTATTACTTTCATTTGCTAAATGTAAAAAAATTATGTTTGTTGGTTCAGTTGGATCAATTTCAAATGATGTTAATAATGGAGATTTAATAATACCATCAACCAGCATTTCATGAGAATAATTTTCTAGCTATATGTTTGAAACAATTAATAAGGATTCACTACATAAAGAATATCATCCAACAAAAAAATTATATGATACTACAACAAATTATTTAAAAAACGAAAATATAGTTTATAAAGATATTAAAGTTTATAGTGTGGATAATATTGCTGGACAATTTGCTCATATTGATAAAATATTAGATTTAGGTTGTAAAGCAATTGAAATGGAAACATCAGCATTATTTAGTGCATGTCAAGTTGCAGAAAAAGAATGTGTTGCGCTACTTGTTGTATCAGATAATACAGTACAAAATAAATCATTAATTTCAGGTAGAACTGACGAAGATATGAAAAAGTATCATCACATAAGATATAGTATTATCCCAAATATTATATTTTCATTAATGTTAGAATAAAGTGCTCGCCAAAGGAGAATTTTAAAATGAGTTATAAAGAAAGTGATTGGAAATTATTTAAAAAGTTAATACCAATATGGCAAGAAAGGTACATGACTAAACTAAATAAAGAATATATTGGTATATTAATTCAAGATAAAAAAGCTTCAACTATATTTTGGGAGTTAAATGATAGAATAAAAAGAGATCGATATAATCCTGGTGTTGTAATAGAAATGAGTAGATCGTTATTGGTAGAAAATCTCGTTTCTTTGATTAAATATAATGTAATATCATTTGATGAGATAATTGACTTTAGTGATGAAATAAAAGAATCAATTCAAATGTGGTTAAATTTATAAGAGGTGTAATATGAAATATTATAAATTAAAAATATCACTTAATAACTATGAAGATAGATTAAATAGAACTATTTTATTTAAACATGATAATGATTTAGATGAATTAGCATTTACAATTCTTTCAATATTTAATACATTAGCATATCATTTATACAAATTTGAAGATGATTCTAAAAAATACGAATGCGAAATTAGTTTAAGAGAAGCAGAAGAAATGGGTTATCCGGATAAAGGTATTGATACTTGGTTAGTAACTTTAGATCAATTAGATATTAAAAACAATAAATTTATGATGACATATGATTTTGGTGAAAATTACGAATTTGTTATTGAAGTACTAGAACAAATTGAATTAAAAGAAATATATAGAATTCCAAGAGTTGTTGATGGAGTTGGATATGGTATTGTGGAAGATGGGAAATTCATTTTAGAAGATTACCTAGATGGTAAACCTTTAGAATATCCTTTATTATTTATTAAAAGAGGAAGACATACAATGCTAGATTTTAATTCTTTTGATTTAGAAGAATGTAATAAAAAACTAAAAAGAGAAATTTCTAAAATAAGAAATGCTTATTTTCCATATTATTAATGTTTAAATAGTCTATAGTTGTATTTACAACTATTGGAGACTGACCATGGATTCGAACCATTAAATTACGTGTGTTGAACCCATAAGAGATAATGGTGGAAACAAATTGAGTATTGTGGTATAACAATGAAAGATAAATTATAATAAAAAAATAGTAGACGGAGGTTAATTAATGACAACTAAAAAGTATGTTTTTACGTTAATTGTGTTTACAATATTATTGGTATTGTCCTCTACTTTACTTTTATTGGTATAATACTTAAAGAAACAAATATCTATTTATTTTATATTCTTCTCATAACTTCAATAATTAGTTTTATCTCAGCAATCATATTTATTGTAATAAACTATAAAAAGCTGTTATCATATGACCAAAAAAGAATAAGCAATAAGATTGAAAATTTAGATTTTTCATTAGTTAATATTAATATAAATGAAGAGTGTCTAATCTCGAGACTTCATCGTAATGGCTATAGGTATGATGAAAAAATTTATTATAAGAAAGTTGCTGGAGATAAATTTGATGAATATTCATATGATCAATATTATTATACTTTTATTCTTAATGTTAAAGATAATTTTAATTATAATGAATATTTGTGTGTTTTAGATAAAGGCTTTAATATTCATAATATTGGATTTATTTTTATAGATGATAATGATGAAAGAATATTTAAACAAGTAAAAGAATATATTAAAAATACAATCACCGATACTCATACAAAATCTTATAAATATAAAAAATTTTTTGTTCCAATTATTATATTTAATGATTCAGTTTATTATTTCGAATATAAAACTGGGATCTTTTTAACTGAATACGGCCAAGCTTTAGATGAGGGATTAAAAATTTTAGATATTAAATAAGTTTCTTAAATAAACTCTAAGAAGTTAAATTTTTATTAAATATAAGTATCATTTATGATGTAATAACACTTGTTTGCACAACAAAATGTGTTACTTTGTATAAAATAAGTATATAATAATATATAGTTAGATAATCTTTGTCTAGTTATTAAACAGTCTAAACTATTGACAAATAAAATATTTTTTGATAGAATATAAATGTAAAAAATGCATATGATATTATTGTCATATGACTTGGACTGGCGTATGCCTTGGTCCACCAACGGCAGGAAATAGTCCTGCCATTTTTTATAGGAAGTAATAATTATGGGGAAAGTCTTAAGCATTTTTATTGATGAATCAGGTGATGTTGGATTTATTAAAGATGCATCAAAATATTATATTATTACCTTTGTAATGCATAATCAAGATGATGATATAAAGAGTAATATTGAAAAAATTAAAGACTATCCTATATTTCATGCTGGTCCTATAATTAGAAGAGAGTATCCATTTGACAATATGGAAATGAAAGATAGAAAGAAAATATTTCAATCTATTTTTATGTTTACATTATCATTACCAATAAAGATTTTTTCTTTTTATTATGAAAAGAAAGACTTTAATGGTGACTTGTTAAAAATGCAAGCTAAAATAACAAAGGATGTTTATAATTTCTTATTAGATAATTTCGATTATCTAAATTCATTTAATGAAATAATAATATATTATGATAATGGTCAAAATTTGATAACTAAGATATTAAATGGTGCGTTTGCAATTTCTGGTTTGAATTATGAGTTTAAAAAAGAAGTTGTTCCTGGATCATATAGATTATTTCAAGTTGCAGATTTTGTATCAACAGTAAAACTTTTAGAAATAAAATTAAGCAAAAGCGAATTATCAAATTCAGAATTAAAGTTTGTTGATGTTTATCATTTAAAGAAAAATTATATTAAAGGCATTAATAAAAAAGCTCTAAAGAGGTAGAAGATTATATGAATCTTTTTGAATAGTAAATAAGTTTTATATTACTACTAACAGTTGCATTTTAAAACTTTTGTAGTGTAAAACTCGAATATGAAACATTTTGTAGTGTAAATGCTTAAAATGAAACATTTTTTGAAATCTGTAGGGCTTCTGATATGAAGTGAACCCCATTTAGTTCACACATTGAATAAGACCATTCCTCCTTATGATATAATATTATCATAAGGAGTTTTTTTATGGCAAAAAAGGAGTGAAACACAATAAATATGAAATTGAATTTGTAAAAAAAATTAATTTATAAATTTAACTCTGACATTTTGCATTTTATTTTGCTTTTAAGTTTTTATATGATATAATAAGATATAATAGGGGTAGTTTCGGATATTAAAAAATATAATATATGTTTGCCTTTATACCTTTATCAACTATTGATCTAATGGAGGTGGCAATGTGAAAAAAAACAATAAGAAAATATTTAAAACTCTCTTTTACATTATTTTAGTATTACTTAGTTGTCTTTTCATCTATATGATTACTTTTACAACAATTTCTAGAATAAAAAAACCTAATGATGTTCCTATGCCCTTAGGTATTGGTACTTCGATAGTTCTAAGTGGAAGTATGGAACCTACAATTTCAATTGATGATTTGGTATTTGTGAAAAAAGCAACAAACATTAAAGTAGGCGATATAATTCTATTTAAAAGTGGAAATAGTAGTGTTATTCATCGTATTATTAAAATTGAAGATAACGTCGTAATTACTAAAGGAGATGCCAATAATGTGGAGGATGATCCAATTGATATAAATAATGTGTCAGGTATTTACATTGGGAAAATTCCTGGTTTTGGTAAGGTAATAAAAGTACTAACTTCACTTCCTTTTATTATAATTATATCGGTTATTTTTGTTGGTACATCCGTTGCTTGTTTTATACTTGAAAGGAAAAATGAGAAGAACACACTTGAATAGTGAAGTAGATTAAATTAAATATTCAAAAATTAATAATTATAAAAGGAGGATAATTAATGAGTACAAAAATAAGACCAGTAAAGTTGTTGTATGCTATAATGATTTTATGTTTTTTATTACTTTGCTTATCACTTGTTAGTCAAGTGTTTGCAATGTACATATCTAAAGTAAATAGTAGTTCAAGTGCTGTTGTTGCTTGTTTTAATCCTTCTTATACATCTGATAAAATAACGATTTCGGGAATAAATCAACCCGGCAGTAGCGATACATGCAATTTAAAAATACAAAATTATTCTGATGAAATTATCTCAGAAGTAGCAATGGGATATAAGATTAAGATAAATACGACTGGAAATCTTCCGTTAGTTTTTACTTTAAGAGATAAAGAAGGTAATGTATTAAGTACATGGGATTGTGATGGAATTAGTGGTGAAACACAATATCTATTTGAAAGCCCTAATACTTTTTTGGCAAGTGTTGCCAGTAGTGTTGAATATACCATTGAAGTTAAATGGTTAGAAGAAAGAAATGATGCCAAATTCTCAGGTATGACGGATGTTATTTATATATCTGTAGAATGGGAACAAATTGACTAAATTTTAGTTTAAAGCGAAAGGAGGGACTTAAGTATATGAGCAAAAAGAAAATTATTATAAGTGTTGTATCGATAATAACATTACTCTCATTGGTATTAGTTATAGTCCCTTCAATTGCAAAATACGTTAAAGAACAAGGAAATCAGTCAAAGCTAGATTCAGAGAAGTTTTATTTTACAAGTAATTATCTAGTATCTGATGAGATTCCTGAATATGAAATATTTGGAAATAGTGTTACTTTTGAAATAAGAAATTATATGGATAATCTTAGAATCAATGATATTGATATAAATTTTGTTGTAGAAACTACAGATGGTGTGGTTAGTATAACTAGCGGTACGCTCTTAAAAGATAATAAAAATAAAACTGAAATTAGTTTAACGTATGCTTTTCAAGGAGATGAAACGCAAAAAGAAATTAATATTTCGGTTATTGGAACGGGTCAATATACTAAAACGTTAAAAGCTAAATTTATTTTTATTAAACCTGTTCAATTGATTAAGTACTATATTGAAGATAGTAGCGGAAGCAATTATGCTGTTTTGTATATATCAAGTGCACAAACAGATATGATAGCATATTTAACTTGGGATACAGACAAACTCATAATTGATGAGACAAATGACTATGTATATGGAAAAATAACATATGATGGGGAAAACCATACTGGTAGTGTAACGACTAAAACGATTGCCGCAAACACAACAGCCAAAATTGTGTTTTTTAAGAAAAATTTAAGTGATGATTATTCATGTAGTGTTACTTCAACTAGTGACGGCTCAATCATTGTTGCATAGTAACATACTTATTATATAAATAACGAAAGGAGGAAAAAGTAACTATAGCATTGACTTTAGTTAACTTAAATATATGACAAAACAATTAAATATACGTCGTTTCTTTACAATTTTAATGTTTATAATGCTTAGTTATGTTTTAATTCTTCCCGTTAGAGCAGAAGAAGGAGAGCTTGTAACAGGACAATCAACAATCATCAATGGAAGTTTTGAAAATCCTGATTTAATAACTGAAAACACAGGTAAAGATTGGAAAAACACCGATGCAGCTAATGTAGATGGGTGGAAAACAACTGCAACTGATAATCTAATTGAGTTTGGTTGGATGCTTAATGGGAAATCTGCTCACATGGTACCAACGGTAGAAGTTGAATTGATTGGGTCTGGTGCAGTAGATGGTTACCAATTTTCTGAAGTTGTTTCGAGTGATGTAAGTTGCTTATATCAAAGTCTATCATTAAGTGCAGGTTATTATTATAACTGGACTATCCATCATCGTGGAAGAACAGGTACAGATACGATGGCACTAATTATTACGGATGATTCACATATTGATTATGTTAAGAAAGAAAAAACAGATATAGATCACTTTAATCAAATAATTAATTGGTTAAAAACTCAAGAAGATGTAGCTGTTCCTTCTGATGGTCAAACTGCTGATTATACTGTTTATACTACAAAACTAAACGATGATCTAACTTTTGAAGAAGCATCAAGTGGTCCATCTTTTTCCCTCACAAAAGATGAGGAGCATACAATACTATTTGAAATTAAATTGATTACCACTAGTGAATCAACATGGGGAGAATATACAGGTACATATTTATCAGAAACTAATAAAGATATTTTATTTGTACTTGCGGCATTTGCTTCATCATATCAAAAAGACCCTACAACAGCTGGTAACTTAATAGATGATTGTAGCTTTATGGATAGCCAAGGTAACAATCTACTTGTTAATGGTGGCTTTGAAGATGTAAAAATTACTACGCCTTATTCATATTTGAAAGGCGCCAATTCGCCTTCACCAAAAGAAGGTATTGGTTGGTGTACTACTTCAATTGAATATAATATTGAAGTAGGTAATATTGAAAAAGGTAATGCCTATGGAATGGATGTAATCCGTAACGAAACAATATACAATGCTCCATCCATAAGAGATGGCAGTCAGTTCGTTGAACTAAATGCTAACCAAGAAAGTTCATTATATCAAGTAGTTAGTACTGAATCAGGCAAGATGTATCGTTGGAATCTATCTCACCGTGGACGTTCAGGCGTAGATACAATGGCCTTAATAATTGGGCCAGAACAACCATATTTACCACTAAAAAAAGTAAGTAATTCCCGAGACCAAATGATGCAGATTGTCGATTGGATTAAAAATCAAACTGATGTTGCTTGGGATATACCTGATGAAGGATGTAGTGAAAAAATCACTATTTATACACCTAAATTTAATTCAACAGGAGGATTTGAATTAAGCAGTAATATTTTCACTCTTCAAAAAGATGAACAGCATACCGAAGAATGGTCAGTATGGATTATATCTTCTCGTAATGATGAATGGCATGATTATGGTGAAATTGATGCAAGTGCAACTTACAACTATGAATATATTGTTCCAGAAGGAAATGAAAGCTCAATCTTTGGTTTCGTTTCAGTTAAGTCCAGTAATACCAATAATTCATATGGTAATTTATTAGATAATATTTCCTTTAAAGAGTACTATTATATTGATATTGTTAACGCTACTAATGGTGATGGTAGTCAAATAACAATAAAAAATGATGATGATTCATTTATTTCTGAGGATGAAACCAAAAATTCAGGATGGGCTCTTGCGGGGAGCAGTTTTTCGATTCACTTAAAACCTGGAGTTAGAAAAATTGTTGGAACATACATTAATGGAGTTTTTTTCTCAATTGATGCATGGACTTATGATTCAGAAAATAATGAGTATATTTATCATATTGAAAATACTAGTAAAGCCGTTAAAATTGATATAATTTATGTTGCTAATACTGTAGTATATGATTCAAGAAGTGATTATGAATATCAATATGATGAATCAATTCCTGACAGTGGATGTGAATTTGAATTAAATCATGACAATCAAGAATATGTATCACATGCTCCTAGAGGAGGAGAAGGCTGGTATTTTGTGGGATGGAAGTACATTTCACCATCTGATAATCAAGTTTATATGTTTGATGCGGTCCACAAAATTGTATTTAAAGAAAATGGTGGAAACGGCAATGAAACCTTTGAAATTCATCGTAAACTTGATGATAATACTTATGAACCAGTCGTTACAGATATTTCCTCTGCTTTAGGTGTAACAATGTTTGCAGAGTGGAAATACGAACAACGAGCTGTTTCCAATACATATAATCAAACAACCTCATTATATGATATTAGCGTTGAAGGTGGAATTGTATTACTAAACATTAATTCCGGCGATGCCACAACAAAAACAGATTATACTTATAATGATATTGTTGTAGGTGAAAAATTATATGCATCTGAAGGATCATACATTAATGTTACCGCAAACAATACTATCGGCTATAAATTTGGTGGTTGGTATGATAGTGAAGGAACACTAATATCTAATAGTATGAGTTATACTTACCGGGTAGGAAGTGGTAAAGTAACATATCTAACTGCTCGTTTTGAACTTAACGGATTTAATATTACTATTACTTGTGCTATTGAAAATAGTACTGACTTAACCAAATATTTTGCTATTATTTGTACATTTACTAATTTGCGTGCTAATAAAGTATATACATTAACGGGTCTTAACACTAATTCAATTGTGATAAATGATGCAACTGTCACAAACCCAACAAGAATAAAAGCCGATGAGAACGGTAATGCTAGTACTACTTTATATATGAAACCAGGTGATACGGCAACCTATCTATATATTCCATATAATGCGGTATACTCCGTCGCTTCACCAGGATATGAAACGGAAGGATACACAGTAAGTGGAGAAGTTAGCTCATTAGTATTAACAAATAATGCAGCGGTAAATTTAAAATACTATTCAGTACTACAAACTCTATATATTACAACAGGTAAACATTATGCGGGAGTATTATCTGGACTGAATCCGGATGTTATCGCTTTAACTAGTACTAGCAGTTATACGGTTGATTATACAACATATTATAATCCTTCAGTATACTCAAATCTATTAGTATCTTTTTCTTTCTTCGATGTTGATGGTAATCCAAAAGCTTTTGCAAGTGGGACAAGAATACTAATGATTGATTTCACCAATGCATCTAGTCCAAAATATTATTCATATGTTGTAACTGGTAATACTACTTTTGCACTCAAACTAGATGAAACCTTTACAGAACTTGTAACTAATAGTCCATATGAAAGAATTATTCCTTGCGATAGTACAATAGCGGAACATTTAGTATTTATCGTTGACTATGTAGGTACGGATAGTCCTGCAGAAAGCGGTAGAGTTGCCCTTGTTTATGACGATGAATCTAATAGTTTGAACAAAGCAATTAATCCGATAAAAAAATATGTTAATGTATTAGAAGATAACACCGAATTAAGGGTAACAAATAATAGCGCCGAAAACTATGCTAGTGAAGGTCCACTTACAATGAATATCTCAATCTCAACTAGTGTGTTTACGGTTAATACGCTATATGAAGATGGTTTATATTTAGTAAAACTTTCAACAAATGATGGCTTCCCTGATGGAACTTACGCAAGTATAAATGATGTAAAATACTTTAGTAATGATGGTATTATTCTAATATCTCCACTTGTTTGTGGTGACTATACAGCAAATATCTATTTCCCTGTTCCTATTGAGTTAACATTAGGCAAAGTAATTGTCAATGCTACATTAGCACCGGTTGTAACAATGATTGCGGAAAACACAAGAGTGCATAGTGTAGATGTCGAGTATAACTGTATCGATGTATCTGCAAGTGCCATTGATGCTGAGATTATAGATAATGCCTTAAGCGAAGGATCTGTTACTACTTGTACGGTGTCAATTAAACACGAAAACATCGATAGTATCTCACTAACAATCAAACAAAAAAATAGCGATGGAACTTTTACCTTAGTTCAAGATAATCTCAGTGTTGATTTACCAGTTGATGATAGTCCAATTACTGTGTATCTTGGTAATGGATTCTTTAGTACAGCTGGTGAAACCTACATCTTTGAGTTTGTCGGTTACATCAATGATGTAGTGGCATGTAAAGATACGTGCGTTTTTGTAGTAGGGTATATAACCAATTAAAAATAAATAATAATTTAATTCGATTATTCTATTTGATTTTTTATAATTATCAATCTAGGATAATCGAATTTTATCATTACCAATATAATAAATAAAATAATCATTAAAGTAAAACTAGAAAGGTTAAAATTATGAAATTTTTATTAAAAACTTTTTTTGTACTAAAACGTTTGCTGATTACTGGTGCCATATTAATGGTTTTTACGCCAAATCCTCAAGGAGATTATCAATTAGTAGTATCAACAGTTCTAGCAATTGCTCTGGCTATTCTACTCTTGGTTAATGGAATATCGACAATTTTGGATTGTATTATATCATATAAGGGTAAAGCTTGGATTGTAGGTTTAGCTGAAATAGTCATGGCTTTTATGTTGTTAGCTAATCTATATAAGGTTGGAGAAAATGATTTATTTGCGACACTTGCTTCAGTAGTAGCTGTTGTACTAGTTGTTATATTTGTGATTAGACAAAAAAAGAAATAAACGTTGTATGTGCATGGCAACTTAGTAATGGTATGCATACTATAATGAAACTTTCATTATTCTTATTTCCGGTTTTTATATTTGCAAGACTTTTGTACTATGTATATGTATTATTATCAGGAAAATCAATTGGTATATTAAATGTTGTTACCATTATTATGTTGTTCATTGCGATGGGCTTATGGATAATTGAAAGTTGTATTCATTTTACATATCGTGATTGGGATGCATGTGGATCTCGTCGTCATAGAAGATGATAATAATTGATGATGTTAGATTAAAAATATAACCATCTATAAATAAATATAATTACTATTTAATAATAAAGATCTTGGCTAAAGGGTCAAGATTTTTTGTTTTTCTACAAATTTATTGCACATATTAGGTTTTTTGCCCTTGAAATTAGTAAAAATTTATGATATAATTATAAAGTAAAACGTTTTCATAAAAAAGGAGTGATGAAGATGGAAAGTTTACCAGTAAAAAAACATCGTGAGTGGAATGGCAAAATTGAAGTAGTATCAAAAGTACCAGTTGATACTTTGGAGGGTTTATCAATTGCCTATACTCCTGGTGTTGCGGAAGCATGTCTTGCCATTAAGGCAAACAAAGAAGAAAGTTATAACTTAACTGCTCGTAACAATATGGTTGCGGTCATAACTGATGGTACCGCAATCTTAGGTCTTGGTGACATTGGGCCAGAAGCAGGAATGCCAGTAATGGAAGGTAAATGTGCTTTATTTAAAGCATATGGAAATGTAAATGCTGTTCCAATTTGCCTAAACACTAAAGACACAGAAGAAATCATCAAGACCATAAAATATTTAGAACCATCATTTGGTGGCATTAATCTTGAAGATATTGCTGCACCTCGTTGCTTTGAAATTGAAACAAGATTAAAAAATGAATTAAGTATTCCTGTTTTCCATGATGATCAGCATGGTACTGCTATTGTCGTTGGAGCAGCTTTAATTAATGCCTTAAAAATTGTTAAGAAAGATGTAAAGGATATAAAAGTAGTTATTAATGGCCCTGGAGCAGCAGGAACAGCTATTGGTAAATACTTATTGAAAATGGGTGTTAAGGATGTAGTTTGGGTTGATGAACATGGAATTGTCGACCGTTATCGTACTTACCAAAATAAGAATCTTGAAGCATTATCGCATATATCTAATAATGACAATCTAACTGGTACGTTGAAAGATGCTATTAAAGGACGCGATTTGTTCGTCGGTGTATCGGTAGGAAATGTTTTATCAAAAGAATTGGTAAAAACAATGGCTAAAGATGCTATCGTGTTTGCTTTAGCAAATCCAGTTCCAGAAATATCTTATCAAGATGCAAAAGAAGCAGGTGCTCGAATTGTTGGTACTGGTAGTTCTAAAAATCCAAATCAAATTAACAATGTATTAGTTTTCCCAGGTATTTTTAGAGGTGCTCTTGAAGTACGTGCAAGCGACATCAATACCGAAATGATGATTGCTGCATCATATGGTATAGCAAGTACTGTATCTGATGAAGAACTAAATGAAGAGTATATTCTTCCATATGCATTTAATAAGGAAGCACATAAACATGTTATTGAACATGTAAAAGAAGCTGCTATTAAGACTAAGGTAAATAGAATATAGGTGATAATATAATGAGTACTAAAATTAAAAGAATTGTATTGACATTGATTTTAATCTTCTCATTATTATTTATCTCATCTTGCTCTAAACAAAAACCAACTGTTACTAACTATGATGGAAAAGAATTTGATATTTCATTAATGCAAGATAAGTCCGTGCTTGCAAAAACAACTAAAGTAGGCAATGATTATCATTTAGTGATTTCAGGAACAGGAGAAGTAAAATCATTTACATCTAAACAAAGTGTTCCTTGGAATGCGATTAGTAAAAAAATAACAAGTGTTACGATTAATGAAGGAATTGAAAATATAGGTAACTATTATTTTTATTCTTTAACATTAGATCATTACTTTATTCCTAGTTCGGTCATTGAAGTAGAAGAATATAGTTTTAATGATTCAGCTATCATTTATTCGCATTCTACTTCTAAAATTTCAACATTATGTGCAAATAAAGTTTACTACTATAGTTCATCTAAACCCCAAGTTGATGATGAATATTGGCACAAAATTGGTGAAGATATTGTAATTTGGAAACAATATAAATTGTTATTCATTGGCAATAGTTTTACATATTATCCTACTGATAAATTTAGTGTGGAAAATCCAGCAGTATGTTCAATTATAAAAGATATAGCAAATAGTTTAGATATTGATTTACTTTTAGACTTTGTAGTTAGAGGTACATACAAATTAAGTCAATACGCTAGTTCATCAGACGAACTTGGAAAAGTCGTTGAAGAAAAGCTTAATGCTCGTTCTGATTATGATTATGTAATCTTACAAGAACACTCAACCACACCAGTGAATAGTTATAATGCTTTTAATACTGCTGTTTCAGCAATTAAATCAAAAGTAGAAAAAACCCAACAGAATGCACAAGTTGTTTTATATTCTACATGGGGATATCCTAGTGCAATCAGTGAAACTAGTATATTCTCAAGTGTTAGTGCTATGGAAAAATTATTAACAGATGCATATGAAAGATGTGCGGAAGAAAATGAAGTAAAGGTCAATTATGTTGGAAAAGCATTTACATATGTTTATGAAAACTATCCTGAAATTTCATTATATGGTTCAGATGACAAACATCAAACATATGCTGGTGCATATTTATCCGCATGTGTTCATCTTGCTTCGTTATTAAATGTTGATGTAAGAAGTGTAACCTTTAATGGAGATTTAGATGCAAACGTTGCGACAAAGTTAAAAGAAGTAGCACATCAAATTATTTTAGGTTAAAATATAATTATTATGTTATTATTGAAAGGAGAATTTATGAAGAAATTATTAAGTTTTTTATTTATTTTTGTTTTAGGATTTGCTCTAATTGGTTGTACTAGTCAAAATCCTGAGGAGCCAACTCCTGATCCCGATCCAACCCCTGTTAAATATACAGTTCAATTTTATGTAAATGATAGTTTATATAAAACGTTAAAAGTTGAAGAAGATAAAGTTATCGGTTCAAGCAATGTAGAAAATCCAGTTATGGATGGTTTTGAATTCATAGCTTGGGTTGACCAAAATCAAAATACTGTTGATTTAGATACATTTAAAGTAAAAAGTGCTTTGAAATTATACGCATCATTTAAAGAAATACAAATTGATGATGCATTAGATGTTGAAGGAGTAAAAGAAGCAGGTGTTGATTATTATCTCGTTGTAGGATGGTGGGAAACTACTGATGTTGATACAGATGGAAATCCTAAAGTAACTAGTTCATTAACTCCAGCTACAGTAAAAATTTTCTATGCAAATTTAAAACTATATCTAAAGGCATGGGGAGCATCTGATGAAGAAATTGAACTTGTTCAATTTAGAAATTACTCCTCCGCAAAAGTTGCGGAAATGGGTGCAGCTGTAGTTGCTGATGGTGATGTTGATATTCTAATTGGTGTTGGTAACAACATTAATACAACGGCAGGTGTTACTTTATTTGAAGGTAACGATGGTAAAACTACTGCTCTAATGGGAACACAAAGTTTAAGCCGTTATGTAGCTTTACCAGAACATGAAGAAATGAGCGTTCAAGCTATCTCTATTTTTGATTGGATTAAGACAGAAGTTGGTCAAAAAGCATTTACATCACAATTATCTGCATCAGAAATCGTAGTTGTTCCAGAACGTACTGATACTATCAATTTAACTGTTACTATTCATGGACTTGAAGCAGAAAAAGATCAAGTTACTGTATTAACATCTAAAAATGATGTAATCGCTGTTCCTGAAATTGTTGTACCTGAAAATCACAAGTTCTTAGGTTATGCAACTACAGAAGGTGCAGAAACTGCTGAAATTACTGCAGGACTTGGAGTTGAATTAACTTATAGCCAAATTGAAGCATTAGCTGAAGGAAAAACTGAACTTGAATTATATCCAGTTATTGTTGAAGAAGTTGTTGAACTTGAAAATGATCTTGATGTTTATGTTCATGTTACATCAACAAGTAAAATAAGTGAAGCCGAAGCAACACTATTTGCTCTTCGCTTTAATGAAACTTTAAGTGAAGCAAAGAAAATTAACTTTGTATGGGTTACTGAAGGCAAAGCTGCTGACTTCGAAGCAAAAATAAATGAAGATATTGCGGCAGGTATTAATATTGACGTTGTAATTGGTGGAAATGCGACAACTAAACTTTTAACAGCTATCGATGAAGTTCATATTAACGCAAGCTGTGGTGCTGGACACTTTGCAGATACAAGTAGAAAGATTATCGTTTTATCTGCTGCTGCAACAGCTCATACTGAACTTGCTTTTGCGTTCTACGATTTTATGGTTGCAAGTGCCCCTGCTCTTAGTCTAAATGTTGCATTCTGGGCTAAAGAAGAATGGATGACATCTACAGAAGTTGAAACAATTAGTGCTGGAATTAGTGCACAAATCAATACATTATTTGGAGTAGATGATGCATGTACAACATTCAATATTGAAATTAATTATCATAGTGTTGTAGGAGAAACTCTTGCAGAACTTTCAGCTGAAACTAAAACTTTAGGTGTAGGTCTTGTTGTTGGAACAGAAGCTGCCGCAAGCGATGAAGCTAATATGGGTAGTAGTATTGTTGAACAAAAAGCATGTCCTCAAACCTTAGTTGCATCTGGAAGAAATGTAGCATTATGTACAGATAATTTTATTTATCGTGCAGTTTATGATACATATTTTGCTTAATTAGTAGTTAACACAAGGTCAAGTGTCTATGATAAAAAAAGTGTTTTATTTAACTATTTCTATTCTAATGGTCTTGACAATGTCCTCATGTATTGCAAAATCATTTGAAAAAGAATTAAATATTGTATTTATGTATGAAGGTGAGTATGTATCATCTGGTACAGTAACTCAATTTAAAAATATTAAAACTCCAGAATTATCGGAAGCATACATTCCTGATGGATATAAGTTTTTTGGATGGACTCCACTAGATCCAAATACGGTAAAAGCAACAGACCCTGATTTTGATGACAAATACATAGGTGATGGTAAAATGCTTCATTGGAGTGATGTTAATGAATATGCATCAAATAGTACGGTAATTTGCCATGCTTTAATGATTGATAAAGATGAAATTCCTGTACCATATCATTATGTTGTAATTGCATGGTATGATAAAGTTGCAACATCTGGATTAGATAGCAATTTAATGAGTACTTTCCAAAATTCATTATTTGCATATCTTCGTTCACAAGGTGTAACTGAAGAAGATATTAACACTATCGTAATTCGTGGATACACTGGTAATGTTGGTACATCATGTGGACAAATCATGGATGATGAAGATGTAGATATCATGTTTGGTTGGAGTTCAATAAGTAATGTAACTTCAACTGGTGGTATGTCAGAAGAAATGCTACTTGAGGCTGAAACATCATTTAGTGTAGGAGCCAAGACTCGATCAGTCTATCGTCTTTCTGAAAAAGATACAGCTAAGTTAGTCTTTAGTTGGATGAAAACTGAAGAGTGTCGAAACATCTTTGCGTAGAGGGAGGAAGAAGTAATTATGAAAAGAAAACTATTAACTACTTCAGCCATTATATCTTATATATTTACCTTTATATATGCTTTAATAACAGCGTTATTCTATTCATTAAGTGAAAATATTTATTGGCTTTTCTTAGTATTGATGATTATGAGTATATGTATTGGTTTATATAATGAATCACTAAAACGCTCATTAGTTCAAAATAACAATTGTTTAAATAAAAAAGAAAAGATTATTTTAATTGTTTTAACTGTGTTATCAGTAATTAATGCTCCTGCTTTTATCTTTAATATTTTAGCATTAACTCGTAAAAAAGAAGATAAATATATTGTAGTTCCAAATCCCGAATATCATGAACAAGAAAAGAAAGAGAAAAAACTTGTTAAATCTCCTGCTTTTATCTTAATGATTGTCTCACTTGCTTGTATTATTGTTTTTAGTATAATAGGCTGTGGAATTGAAACAGTAGGGTGGAGTGTATCAGTTACTGACTATACCTTAACTAAGGAAGACACCGATCAATATAATCGTAATCAACCATTAAATGGAACAAGCTATACTATTGATGATCCATCTGTAAAGATTTCTTATACAATGTATCGTCCTAAAGCAGCAACTAGTACGAACCCATATCCTGCTATCTTTGTTGTTCCTGGCTTCACTAGAACCAAAGCAACAATGAGTCAATATGCGATTGAGCTTGCCCGTCGTGGGGCCGTTGTTTTCACTATTGATCCAGGAAGTCAAGGCGGTACAACCTATGGTGGTTATGAAATGGACGAAGATGGAAATTATGTATTAGATGAAAACGGCAATAAAATTCAAAATTCATATAGTGTTGCAAGATCTGGTGCTGGCTATTTACTTCAATATGTTTATAATTATGTAGAAGGCTTTGATTTTATTGACCGTGATGCTATCGGTATTATGGGACATAGTGCTGGTGGTGGTGATGCGGCTAAACTTGCGGCTGACTTTGCAGGAAATACATATGAAGAGTCAATTGTTAAAGCATTATTCATCTCTGGTTATATTAAAACCTCTGCGGCTAACATCTTTTATAAATTAAGATGTAATACAGCTTTATCATATGCTAAATATGATGAAGGTGCGTTTAGATATCAAGATGAAAATCAAGCATATGAAGTGATTGCTTTACGTTTCATCAATGAAGTTAACTCCAAAACAACCGGTGCAAACGGAACATTTGCTTCGTATATTCAAGATTATGCATATGGCGATGTATCAAATGGTACATATCGTATTCTTCATCGTGAAGAAACTAACCATTGCTTCGAAATGTATGATTCATGTAGTATTGCAAATACCGCTAATTTCTTTAATACAACTTTAAAATTAAAAAATAATATTAAATCAACTAGTCAAATATGGTTTGTACAAGAACTTGCGAATGGTTTATCACTAGTTTGTGCCTTTATGCTTGTCATCGCTCTTGCTTGCTTAATTGTTAAGATTCCATTTATGAAATCATTAACGGTAGCAGCAGAAGAACGTGCGTCATCCGAAAAAGCTCTTGCGGTATCTTATTCAGTAGAAAATGATACTTCGCAAATTGAAGGTAGTACAAAACAAAAGATGAATTACGGTAAACGCCTATTGTTCTGGTTACCAATGATTCTTACCGCCATTATTGCATGTTTAGACTATGTTCCACTTGCAAGACTATCAATGGATATGTTCCCAGATGCAGCAGGAAACGTCTACACATATTATTTCCCAGCTCGAATGATGAATGCTGTATTCCTATGGGCAATTGTCAATGGTGCGGTTGGTATTCTTGTGTGGATTCTTACAACTGTATGTGAAAATGTATATTATATTATTTATAGCAAAGTTACTAAAACTCCATCAAGAGCCGATTGGTCTAAATTTAAAGGTTTAAAGGTAAAACCATTAGACTTGCTTAAATCCTTAGGTATGGCTGTATTACTATTCTTAGTATTCTATGCTGTATTACAAATAGTATATTTAGTAACACATCAAGACTTTAGATTTATGCTAATCTCTGCATCTCCTCTTCAATGGAGATTCGTTGTAACATGGTTAATTTACTTAGCAGGATTCTATATTTTCTATCTATCTAATTCTATTCGTGTTAACTTAGGTATAGCACGTGAAGGCTTAAAAGAATGGCAAGTAATGCTTATTGGAGCTTTAGCAAATTCGTTAGGTTTAGTCTTCATTATCATTATAAATTACATTCCATTCTTTACAACAGGAACAGTATTCTATGGATACTATTCTCCAACTGATTTATCTGAAATGTGGTTATATATTAATATGGTATTTGGATTAATTCCAATGATGGCAATTCTTCCTATATTTAATCGTATAATATATAAGAAGACTGGTAATGTTTATGCGGGAGCACTTCTTTGGTGTATGATCTTCATTATGATGTCGCTTTCTGCATCGATTTCATTTATACCAATGTAAAAAAAATAAAAAGGATTGTTTCGGCAATCCTTTCTTTATTATATATTATATAATAATTAATAAAAAGAATAAATTAATACCCAAAGAATCAAAAGTATGGTAAAATAATGATATAAATAGGAGATAAAAAATGAATAAAAAGAAAGTTATTAAAATTAATCTAATAATATCGGGAATGATTATTGCTATAACGACGCTTCTTTCGGTACCTTGTGCTTTTCTAGAATGGCAAATAGTTTTAGATATCTTTACGTGGGTTATGCGAATAGATGTATTCTATTTTATTATTTCCTTTATTTTATTCGTAATAAGTTTAGATATTAAAATTAAACCCCGTAAAAAAAAGTCTAAAACAAATAAAACTAAAACCAAAAACGTAGGATATTACTACTACCCTGATGATCAAAATACAACTAATCAAGATAGTACAGTAAACCATAACGCTTCCTATAAAAATATAGATGACCGTATGTATGAAGAAGCAGTAAGATATTATGGTAAGTCATATGCAATGGGAAGAAGTAAACAAGATTTGATTGATGATTATATGAATGAAAAATAAGCAAGAGATAAAAGTTCTCGTATGAAGAGACAAAGTTCTAGCAACAATTCTGAAGTATTATGTTATAATGCTAGTGAGGAGGACAAATGGACAAGTATAAATTTGGTGAATATATTTATAATAAAAGAAAGAACTTAGGTTTAACCCAAGATGAACTAGGTAAACAACTTGGTGTAACTAATAAAGCAGTAAGTAAATGGGAAGTTGGAGAAACTTGCCCTGATATAACAATGCTTGTTCCGCTTGCACAAGCCCTTGGTGTAAGTGTAGATGAGTTATTAACATCTACGGATAATTTAGTTGAAACAAATAAAAATCAAAAAGCAGTCAAGGTAAATATTATCTTATTAGTTGCCATTGTAGTTTTATTATTACTTGAAGTAGTAACTTTAGTCTTTTTATTTACCAAGAATAATGATAACGCAAATGAGTTATGTGAAGTTTCTTTAAATAATGATAATATTAAAGAAATTGTTGCTATTAATCCATCAAGCCAAATTGTATGTGATGGAGTAACATTAGTTATTGATTCTACATATCAACTAAATGATCATTATTCTTTTGTAGATAATAATGAGGTGACATTTACTATTGTCTATCAATATCAATACTACTACTATTTGAATGATGGAACCATCGGAATCGTAACATACTATAATAGATTTCATGAAATTGTTTTAAGTAATGATAAACAAGAAGAAACCATTAGTATTCTTTTAGAACCTAAGTTTAATGTAGATGATTTTAAAGGTTTTAATCAAGTAAAAATTAGCTATATTATTCTTGATACGAAAGGAAAAGTAATGAAAAATGAAAGTAGTAATTAGAAAGGAGAATGCATATGAAGAAAATTAAACATTTAACTATTTTATTTATTTTTGTTTTAGCTTTCTTTTTACTTACATGCTGCTCGGCAAGTCCTAAAGATGATAATATGACTAATAATCCAAGTAGTGACGACAATAACATAGATGCAACTTATCAATTATATAAGAACTTTTCCTATGATAATGAAATCTATCAAATCTATAAAATAGAAAATGCAAAGACATTTGATGAATTAATCGCATTAGGTTACACTAATCTTAAATACGTAATATATGAGTATGATAACATATTTGATGAAGTAGATGCTAATATGCCAGTTCCATCAAGTTGGATTATTAATTATCAACAAGATATAAGTCAAATTATAAATAATAATGCATATTCTACTGAGTTATTAAATGAAATTAATCATCAAATCAAAATGTCAATATCTGAATATGAAATAATATTAGATATGAATCTTGATTATTATGATGATTTATTTGATATTCAAAAAGAACTAAGGGTTGAGTCAAGTTATCAAGCAGATACTATTTTAGCAATAGATTTATACATTCCTTATCAAATTAAAATAACTTCCACTAATGAAACATTCACCATCTATATTCCGGTAAAGTCTTTCCTTGGATATAAAAATAATAATACTGTTATTTGTGTTTATGATGATAAAACTAAAGAAATTAGTTATGATGATTTTATAAATACAAATAACGTATATAAGTGAAAAGGAGAAAAATATGAAAAAACTAGGTTTTATCTTTAGCATACTTGCACTACTTACATTTGTATCTTGTTCAGCAAATAACAAAGGTGTTAACGGTTTTTATGCACCATCAGGTAGTATTACTATGGATGAATCATTTGGAAATATGGATAATAATGAATATCTTGAACTACTTGAAAAAGGATTCATAGAAACATCTGTAAATAATAAAGTAAATGTTAGTTTAGATAGTTCATCTGCTGCTTATAGTAATATTAGAAAACAAATTAATAATATGCATCCAATCCCAAGTGATGCGGTAAACATTGAACAAATGTTAAACTATTTTAATTATTCATATGTTAATGATTCAAATGAACAATTAAAAAGCTTTATGGAAATAGCCGCATGCCCATGGAATAGTGATAATTATTTATTAAGTCTTGCGGTTAAAGCTAAAGAGTTTACGATTGAAAATAAAGTAAAAAACAATTTTGTGTTCTTACTTGATGTTAGCGGATCAATGTATAGTTATGATAAACTTCCTTTAATGATAGAAGCTTTTAAATTGTTAATTGATAACCTAAATGATGAAGATCGTATCTCGATCGTAACTTATGCTGGAACTGATAAAGTTCTATTGGATGGAGGCTATGGATATGAAAAAACTAAGCTTTCCGCAATCATCTCAGATCTTACCGCAAGTGGCTCAACTGCCGGTTCAAAAGGAATTAAAACTGCCTATGAGTTAGCACAAAAACATTTTATTGAAGGAGGAAACAATCGTGTCTTCCTTGCTACTGATGGTGACTTCAATGTTGGTATTTCTTCAACAAAAGGATTAGAAGACTTTATTAGTGAACAACGTAAAACTGGTATATATTTATCCCTATTTGGTTTTGGTTATGGCAACTTAAAATCAGACAAAATGGATACACTTGCTAGTTGTGGTAATGGTAATTATTACTACATTGATTCCATACTTGAAGCCCAAAAAGTATTTGTAAATGAATTAGGAGGAACCCTTCAAACTGTCGCTAAAGATGCCAAAGTGCAAGTAGAGTTTAACCCTGAACTTGTCAGCAAATACCGTGTAATTGGATATGAAAATAAGATACTAACCGATGATGAATTCAACAATTCTGAAACTGACGCTGGTGAAATCGGTGCTGGTCATACAACCGTATGTCTTATTGAATTTGCATTAAAGGATTCAACTTATAACGAAACGATACCTCAAACAATTGCAAAATGCATCTTAAGATATAAAGATGTCCTTGATTCAGAAATGAACAAAGAAATAATTAATAATGCAACATCTATTACAACTTCACCATCTCATGATTTTTGTTTCCAAGCAGCAGTTGCCGAGTTTGGATTAATCTTAAGAAATTCTAATTTTAAAGGAAATGCTAGTCTAGAAAGTATCATTGATAGACTTACTAATTCTGATTGCATCAACGATATCTACAAACAAGAATTCTTAGATTTAGTCAATAAATATAAGAATGATTATAGGAATTAATCGTTAAACTAAAAAAACAAGTCATACATCTAGTATGGCTTATTTTTATTATTATTATTTAAACTATATTGAAAAATATTTATATAAATTGTAATATGTTAATGTTAAAATAAAAGTAACCAAAAATGATTATATAACAATTACCAATTATGGTTGAAGTTAAATAATCATGAATGGTTACTTTTTTGATATAGTAGTTTCATATGGAGGTAAAGCATAGGGAATTAAGTTTATAATAAATATAATATGATTATTAAGACAAATGAATGAAAAAAAGACGAAACCTAATTTTTATGATTTAGGAAGATTATTTAAAATTGTTATACATATAGTAATAAATAATATGAAAATGATGAAATTATTATTAAGAAAAAGGGAGAGAATAAGTTTTACGAACAATTTATTGAAAAAATAATAGCTGAATTAAATAAACCAGTTAGAACAAAATAAGAGGTTTATATGTATATAAAAAATAAAAATAATTGAAATTTTAAATTTTTAATGATAAAATATATTTATAAATTATAAAAAAGGAAAGATTCCTATTATTTTTTTAATTTTCATTTCGACAAATTTCAAAATAATTTATATTTTTTTACTATATTTTGCGTAAAAATGACTAGCTAATGTGTATAACGTTAATAGAGGAGTATAATTAATAATCAACAATTGATTGGAGTGATAAAATGTTTAATGTATTTGGTTTAATATTTATAATATTAATCATGGTACCAAACATAATTTATGCCATCAGATGTAAAGATGGATATGATAATAAATGGAATAATAAAGTAGTAATGATACTTGAACAAATCGGTAGATATGGTTGTATTATATTTATGATTATAAACATACCTAATACTTGGTTTGGATGGTGGAGTGATGAAGCATTTGCACTATATTTAATAATTAATTCAATACTTGTATTATCATACATAATTATATGGATAATATGTTTTAATAAAAATAATTTATTTAAAGCATTATCTTTATCAATAATTCCATCACTAACATTTATATTTAGTGGTATAATGAGTAGATCAATCCTACTAATCATTTTTTCAATTATCTTTGCACCTACTCATATAATGATATCATATAAGAATAATCAATAAGAAAAAACATTGATTCTTTGATGTATAATTTCACGTTACATTCCATTAATGTCTGGAATGTGAAAAAGCAAAAAAAGATCATAAATCATTCTGAAAATACATAAATTATTTAAAAAAATATTACTTTTTATTACTTTCGCTTCAAAAAATTTTGAAAAATAATGATTTTTATGTAAAAGACGTAAAAAAATTAAAAATAGTCTTTTAAGTAATCATACTACTATAAGATTTTCAAGAAGTCTAATTGAAGAAAAAGTATAAATATAGGTAAAAGCTCAACACTAGGAAATAAACTAAAATACATTTATATTTAAAATCTATATATTAAAATATTTCAAGAGATGGAGGAAAATATTTATATGCAAAGAGTAGTAACTGAGCCACTTAAAGTAGACTTACATATACATTCTTATTATTCAAAACATAAGGATGATTTGTCAATCGTAAAAGAAAGTACAGAAAAAAATTTACATATTTTAGTCGAAAAGCTAAATGAATACAATGTTAACATGGCTGCTATAACAGATCATGATTATTTTTCGTATAAAATGTATAAGAATTTTCAGTCATTTGAGGGTACCGGAAGTTTAAAAAAAGTTTTACCAGGTGTTGAATTTTCTGTTGGTATAAAAAATGAAACAGAAAAGGTACATAATATTCATATTGTCGCTATATTTGATGATCATGACGAAGAAAAAATTAAAAAAATTGAAGAAGTTTTAAAAGTAAACAATGGAAAAATTGACTACCAAAATGGAGAAAAACTATTTTTTACAGAAGAAAAGTTTATTTCAATTCTAAATAAAATAGGTTTAAATGTAATATTGATAGCTCATCAAAAAAATAGTGTTAATAGTAATACACCTTCAGAAAATGATCTGATGATTACTGGTCAAAAAACTTTTAATGAGTTTTTAAACAGTGAAGTTTTTGAAGCGTTAGAGTTTAAATCTATGAAGAATGGATTATTTAATAATTTATTTGCTATTAAAAAAAATAAAATTTATGATATCGTTAGATTTATTACTGGATCAGATTGTCATGAATGGTGTGCATATCCTAATCATGATTCAAATAGTATAGATACAGATGATTTTATGCATACATATCTAAAATGTTTACCTACATTTAAAGGATTAGCTATGGCGATTACTGATTATTCTAGAATTAGTTTGTCTGAAACACTATTTTCATTAGATTCTTCAAAATTAAATGAACTTTGTGTAACTATTGATAAAAATGAATATAAAATACCTTTATCTAATGGCATAAATGCTATTATTGGTGATAATTCAATTGGTAAATCATTACTTATTCACAAATTAACAGATTATCAATATATTTCGGCAAAAAACAGTATAAAGACTGGTTACAATGAATATTTAAAAAATAATAAAATTGACATTAAGAGCAAAATAGATCAAAAAGATATTTATCAATTTGATGGTCAAGGTAGTATCAGAGAGAGATTTGAGCAAAAAGATAGAATTAAAAATCAACAATTTTTGATTGAAAAATTTCCAGAAGAACCAAGTCCTCATTCTTATTTAGAAATAGTTAATCAACAATTCAATTTATTATATAAAGCAATAAGCAATAAAATGCTTTATGATAATGAATTCAAAAAACTATCTATGCTGTTATTGCAAACTGAGGATATAAAAGCAAAAAATATCTCTATTAATCAATTAATTTTTAATAAAACAAAATTGGATGGTATTAATAAAGTAATAACATATTTAGAAAAAATTAATTCATGTATTTCAAATCCTGAAGAATATGAAAATAATGGCTTATTAGGGGTAGATATAGAAAATTTAAAAAATTATAAAAATGATATTCTGAATATGATAATTCGATATAAAGAACTGTCTAATAAATATAAAAAAGAATATAATATAAAAACAGGAATTAACACAGGGATTAGAAACTTTAATGAAGAATTAAGAACATATAAAAATGAATTAGAAAATATAACTGATGTGTTCAATACAAATGTGGACGATACAGCAAATATAATATCTAATTTACTTGTATTGAAGCGCAATATAAAAAAATTTGAATTTAGTATTGATGATGAAGTAGACGTAAAACCTAATTCATTAATATATGATGATTATAATTTTATTAAACGCTTTAAAAATGTACAAAAAATAAATAATGAATATTTGGAAGATATATTATGTAGAGTATTGAAACATAATTTTAAAATTGATACTTCTAAAATTACCGAAAGTGATTTAAATGATAATATAAAGGATAATAGCCAATCATTGGCAGGAAATCCACTTAAATTATTAAAAGAAAAAGTTCAAGAGATCGTTAATGAAGATTTTGAAATAGAAAGCGTTATTTTAAAAGCTGGTCAAAATGAATTTGATAATTTGTCTAACGGATTGAATGCAACACTTTACTTCGATATTATTTCATCAGATGGTAAAAAAGGAATTTATATTATAGATCAACCAGAAGATGATGTTTCTCAAAAAGCCATAAAAGATAGATTAGTTAGTGATTTTAAGACAATGTCTAAGCATAGACAAATTATATTAATTACTCATAACCCTCAATTTGTTGTTAATTTAGATGTTGATAATGTTATATGCATAGAGAAAAGTGTTGATGGAAAAATAGAAATTAATTATGGTGCATTAGAGTATGAAGATTTATCTACAAATATAATAAATAAAGTTGCTATAAATTTAGATGGAGGAGTAGAATCTATAAAGAAAAGGTGGAAACGTTATGAAAAAGAATTTGAAATTAATTAAAGATAATGATAATTATGCTATAAAAAATGAAGAAGTAAGTATTGAAATAATTGATAAAAAGATAGATGCACAAAGTATTTATGATAAAATTTATTCAATTTTACCTATTGAAGATAATGAAGTTGAAATTGTTATAACAACAGATTTAAAAGAGAAAGAAGATCAAATTATTTTTAAACAAATAAAAAATATGTTTGAGAAAATTGATAAAGCAATAAATCAGCAATTAAATGGCAAAAATTGAGATTCTAGATAGAAAGGAAAATTATTATATAGGATAGAATAGATTGAATTAGTTTTAATAAATTGTAAAAAATAATATTGAGGTGAATTAGAATGGGAAAAAAAAGATTTGCTAAAGTGTTATTAAACAATAAAATTTATCCTATATATAAAATTAATTATGAAACTAATCAAGTTATATTAAAAGAATCTGAAAAAGTATTTTTAACAGTATTATTAAAAGATATAGAATTTATATATTATAAAGAAAAAACAAATCAAAAATAAAAAATATATTTGTTATATAAGGAGGAGCTAATGAACGAAGAAAAAATAAAACACTTAGAATTAATACAAACTATTATTACTAGAATGGCTAAAAATTCTTTTATGATAAAAGGATGGACCATTACAATATTAACTGCAATATTTCTATTAGCTAACAAGGACACAAATAGTTGTTTTGTATTTGTTGCGTTAATACCTACAATTTTCTTTTTCTTCTTAGATGCATACTACCTACAAATAGAACGAAAGTATAGAAAATTATATGATTTAGTCATATCTGAAAATTCAGTAAAATGTATGAGCTTAAAAGTGTTACCATCTTCAAGAAAAGATAAAACAACTTTTATACAAGCATTATTTTCAAAAACAATAATAACTTTCTATGTTGGTTTAATTGTAGCATTAATTGCAATGTACATATTTTTATTACTTAATAATAACTGTATTCAAGGAGGACAATAATGGGACACAAAATTTTTATTTCATATAAATATAAAGATTCGAATGTAAAATCATTAGATAAAAATGACACAACTGTTAGAGATTATGTTGATAAATTGCAAGATTATATTGAAGAATATTCTGAACATATATATAAGGGTGAATCGGATGATGAGGATTTGTCTGAATATAGTGATGATCAAATTTGGAATCTTTTAAAAGATAGAATATTTGATAGTACATTAACTATAGTTTTAATATCTCCAAATATGAACAATGGAGATAAAGAAAGAAATCAGTGGATTCCTTGGGAAATATCATATTCTTTAAAAGAAGTTAGTAGAAAAGATATAAATGGCAATACAAGATCAAGTTATTCCAATGCATTATTAGCTATTATTTTGCCCGATATTAATGGTTCGTATTCATATTATTATGAAAATAAAAAATGTTGTTCAGGTGGATGTAATTTATATAAAACAAATACTCTTTTTCCTATAATGAAAAGTAATATGTTTAATATAAAAAAACCAGACTACTACGTATGCTATGACGGTTCTACTATTTATAGAGGGGAAAGTAGTTATATGAAAAATGTCACATGGACAAATTTTATAGATGATCCTGAATTCTATATTGAAAAGGCTTATAGTATTCAAAGTGCTATTGAGCAATATGAAATAACAAAGGAATTAGAAAAGTAATTATTAATGTCAAATTTTATTAGAAAATTAGGATTAAAATAAAATATTATAATAATAAATTACTGGTAAATAATACCTCTTTGCGGTATAATAGTATAATAATAATAGATAATATATTTTAATAGGAGGTCATCATGGAAATCAAAGGGACAAATGAACTTGAACACTTAATATTAAAATATAATGATAAAATAAATAAATTTGAAGATATTACTAAACGAGTAATATATCTTAATAAAAATTTAAATTCCTGGTATATTGTTTTTGAAAATAAGCAAACTTACCATATTAAATTAGCTAATATTAAAGTTAGTATTAATCCTGTCAATATAAATATATTTAATAAAGATGTTTTATTAAATGATAAAAAAGTATATGTTAAAAGAATAATAAGATTTGATAATTTAGGATTTAAAGTTTTTTTTGAAAAAACTGTTAAATATTACTCAACTATAGAAATAAGTGAAAAAAATATTCAAATAGTTGATTTTGGAACAAGCGTATCAAACACACAAAATGTAGTATTAGATTATTATAAAAATCTATCAAAATATGCAAGTGATATATCGAAAGATGAAATTAGTATAGAAACATTATTGTATAAAATATATGATAGAATAAATCATATTAATCCGTCTAGTGTATTATATAGTTACACTAGTCAAAGATTAAGAAAAATACCTTTTAATAAAGATAGATTAATATATCCTTTTTCAACAAACAATTCACAAAATAAAGCATTATATAATACATTCACAAATAATCTTTCTGTTATATCGGGCCCTCCAGGAACAGGTAAAACACAAATAATATTAAATATTATTGCTAATGCTATTTATAATAATAGAAAAATTGCTGTAATATCAAATAATAATACCGCAGTAGAAAATGTTTATTTAAAAATGAAAGAATATGATTTAGATTTTCTTTTAGCTTATCTAGGTAATAGGGATAATGTAAATAAATTCTTTTTAAATGAAATACCAGTTGCTAATAAAATAGAAAGATTTTCAAACTTTCAAAATTCAGAGAAGCAAGTGTGTGAATGTAGTAAGATTATTGAAAATTTATATAAATATAATAATGACATAAAACAACTTGAATATAAAATAAATAAATTAGAAGAAGAACAAAAGCATTTTAATAACAAAAAATTCAATATTCAGGAATTACCTATACCTATTGACAATTATGAAGAATTATTAAAACTACAAAAACATTTAATATCTATTAAAAAATTAAACTTTATTGAAAAAATAATATTAAAATTAATATATAAAATTAATATAAAAGAATACTCTGAAATTGAAAGAATCTTATTATATTTAAATAGAAAAAGTTATCAATTACAACTTGATAACTTAAGAAAAGAAAAAGAAAATAAAGAAAAATATATTAAAGATAATAATTTAAGAGAATATGAGAAATCATTAAAACAATATAGCTTTGAAAGCCTAGGATGGTTTTTATATACAAAATATAAAGATTTTGAAGAAGTAAAATTTACTCCTGATACTTACAAAGAAAAATATGATCAATTCACATTTAGATATCCAGTGACTTTATCAACTACACACTCTCTTTTAAGAAACTGTCCTGATAATTATCTATATGATTTAGTAATAATTGACGAAGCATCACAATCAGATATAATGACATCATTGATAACAATGAATGTTGCCAAAAGTATGGTGATCATAGGTGATGATAAACAATTATCACAAATAGATAATCAAGACATTTATGAATTTTCTGATAAATTAATACAATATTATAAAATACCTCATTGTTATCAATATAAAAATAATTGTATATTAGAATCAGTCATTCATTTACCAATTAAAGTAGAAAATACATTATTAAGAGAACATTATCGTTGTGAATATAGAATTATTGATTTTTGTAATAAAAAATTTTATAATGATCAATTAATAATATGTTCAAAAAAATCAATTGAAGATTCTTTATCTGTTGTTCATACAATTGAAGGAAATCATTCAAGGAAAAATCCAAATGGTACAGGACAATATAACGATAGAGAAGCAGAAGAAATATTAAAAATAATATCAGAAAATCCTGATAAAGAAATAGGTATAATTACTCCATTTAGGGCTCAAGCAGATTATATATTATCCAAATTACATAATAAATATCCAAATGTAGAAGTAGATACAATTCATAAATATCAAGGAAGACAAAAAGAAATAATAATTTTATCGACAGTAGTTAATGAATTATCAGAAGCAAACGATGATTTTATTACAAATTTTATTACTAATCCTAAATTATTGAATGTTGCTATTTCTCGAGCAATATCTAAATTATATTTAGTTGTTTCTGATAAAGTATATAAAAGTAAAAATAATAATATTTCTCATTTTATAGAATACATCAAATATAATTCTAATTTACCAGATATATCTGGACAAGTAACATCTGTGTTTGATGAATTATATAAACAAAACTATAGAATTATTCAAAATACTAAATTATCTAAGAAGGTAGATTCAGCTGCTGAAGGGATAATGTTAAATTTACTTAAAAGTATACTTAAAAATTATCCAACTTTATCTTTATCTTTACATGTGAATCTATTATATTTAATAGATGATTTATCTGGTTTTACAGAAGAAGAAATAAAATATATTAAGCATCCATGGACACATGTAGACTTTGTTATATATGATAAAGTAACGTATAAAAATGTTTTATGCATTGAATTAGATGGGACAAAATATCATGATTATTCTAAGAGAAGAGTGGAAAAAGATATGATTAAAACAAGAGTATTAATTAATAATAATATTAATTTCTTAAGAATAAGAACTAATGAAAGTGGAGAAAAAAACAAAATAATACAAGCAATTGAAAAAAATATATAGACTTGGAGGTTATTATGAACAAAAACTTAATATGTCCTATATGCGATAGTCCAACTAGAGTTTATATGGGGAACGCTAGAAAAGATGGACTATGTGGTAAACATGCAGATATGTTAAAAACAGGAGAAATTACAGTTAATGATAAAGGACTATTTATAGATACAAAAACAAATAAAATACTGAATAAAAATTATAAGGAAGAAACTTTAGACAGTGAAAAAGAAAACCAAAACGGAATCGTAAAATGTATTGGTTGTGGAGCATATACTAAAAATGGCCATTTATTTTGTCTAGATTGCTATAAAAAATACAAAGATAAACAACTATTAGTAAAAATAACAAAATGTTGTGAAATCAATATTTTAGACGAATCTTACGAAGGTGTATATAAATGTAAAGATGGTCATATAGTAAAAAGTAAATCAGAGCGCGAAATAGATAATTATTTATTTAATCATAACATTCCTCATGCTTATGAAAAAGTAGTATCAATAGATGGAGACTCAAAACATGATTTACATCCTGATTTTTGTTTACCTAATTATTTAGGTAAAGGAAAAGATGTTTATATTGAACATTGGGGATTTAATAGTGATAATAGGGATTATTATAAATCCAAAAAATATAAAATTGCTAAATACGAAGAATTAAAGTTAACTATTATTTCAACTAATGAAGCTGATATGAATGATCCTGAAGCTGCATTAAATAGAAAACTAAACAACTTTGAATTCGATAAGATTAATTTTGATACAGATAAATAAACATTATTCTATGAGAAAGTTTCCTATAAAGAACGTTATATAATCCAAAAAAACTGATAAGTCTTTATCAGTTTTTTTAATTTAATAGTAAAACTTGTCATCTGTGACTGTCAATAACTTTGCAAAATGTCCCAAAAAAATTAAACATAAGCGTATTCTTCAGTACGTTTATTACTTCTAAGATA
>JBJEEE010000067.1:0-32443 GCA_051872775.1 Bacilli bacterium | reverse complement strand
TGGTAGAGCAACTGACTCTTAATCAGTGGGTCCAGGGTTCGAGTCCCTGAGGGTGTACCATTTTTTTTAGTCATCTTGATATCAAGATGGTTATTTTTTTATAGTTAAATGATTGGAAAGAGGAAAAGTTAATGAGTAAAAAACTTTATTTATTATTGTTATGTATAAGTATCTTATTTTTATATTCTTGTAAAAAAGATGAAGAAATTGACTACACCCTTAATATGAATACAAACTATGAAATTGCTGATACATTACCAGATGGGAATAATCAAAAAGTAAAAGTAATTGTGTTACTTGGACAAAGTAATGCATCTGGATGCTCGATAGTAGAGTATTTACAACTAAATGTAAGTGATGAAAAATATCGTTTTTATGAACAAGGATTTGATAATATCCTAATAAATTATTGTATTGATGATCACAGTTTTACAACCCATGGAGAATTTAAAAAAGTTGATTTAACTTGTGGATGTGGTAATGGTTTCTTTGGACCAGAAGTTGGAATTGCGGAAACATTAAGCAATGAATTTCCAGATGAGACTATCTTTATATTAAAATATACAATGTCAGGATATTCACTTGCTAACCATTGGTTAAGAAACTATGAAAGAAGTGATATCTATAAAGCGTGTTTAAAATATATTCAAACATATCTAGATTATCTTATTAGTGAAAACTACAATCCAAGTTTAGATGCTATATGCTGGATGCAAGGTGAAAGTGATACTGCCACTAAAAATGCGGAAAAATACTATGATAATCAACGTTTATTTATAAATTATTTAAGACAAGATTTAAAGAATTATAATAATAATGAAATATATTTTATTGATGCAGGAATTTCTAGTAGTCCATATTGTGAACCTGGATATCCAACCGTTAATCAAGCTAAACAAAAAATAGCTAAAGAGTCAATCTATAATTTATACTTTCCAACTATTGAAAATGGTTTAACTACTTTATATGAACCAGATTATGATCCCGATTTAGGTCATTATGACTCATTGTCAGAAATAAAACTAGGAAATCTATTTGGTGAATACATCATTAGCATTTATCGTTAGTATTTTATATGCGAAAATAACTACATTCCAAACATGTTCTAAAAAAATGACATGTATAGAATGTAGTTTTTTTATAATCTATATAATTATATTTTTATAGATTAAATAATTTTGAATTAATCCACGCCATTATTATACAATTAATTATTTTTTTACGCTTTATTAATGCTTTTTTTAATATTTTTGATAAGTCTATTAAAATATACATTATTAGACACTTAGATATTTATATTTATTGCGAAAATAGTATTTATAAACAGTTTGTTTAGTTAATTCAACAAGCAGTTTATTGAAATTATTAAAGTTTTAATTATAATAGAATTATCATTAGATTATTATAGGAGGAAGAATGATGATTAGTGAAAATATTAAGCGTTTAAGAAATGAAAATGGATTAACACAAAAAGATCTCGCTGAAAAACTATTTGTAACCGCACAAGCAGTATCAAGATGGGAAAATGGAGAAGTAGAACCATCCATTACAACAGTGACGCAGATTGCACAGATTTTTAACTTAAGTGTTGACGAGATAGTTGGCAACCCCGTTGAAAAACCAGAGCCAGAAGTTATCATTAAAAAAGAATATGTTTATAATGAAGAAGTTAAACCAGTATTAGGTGTATGTGAAACTTGCAATCGTCCGATTTATGATCCTGATGAAATTGTAAGACATAACGGAAGAAGTAAACATATTTATTGTAAGCAATGTGACGAAAAGAAAAAAGAAGAAGAAAAACAAGAAAGAATAAATAAATCTATTTCTAGAAGGAAAAAATCATTTTGGATTGGTGGAGCTGTTGCACTTGCATGGATTGCCTTTACAATTTTCGTTGCGGTATCATCTAAAAATGGAAGTATTGTATTTCCTAATATTATTATAGGTATTTCCGCATTTACTTTAATTTCTTGTTGTCTTTTAGCAAATAACTTCATAGGATCAATGGTTACAACAATATTTAGTTGGGGATTTGTTAAAATGCCAGGAGTAATCTTTACATTAGATTTAGATGGTATTATATGGTTGTTGACAGTTAAGTTATTTGGATTTTTATTAGGAATTGCTCTTGCATTAATCTGTGGAGCATTTGCTATTCTATTAGGTGGTGTTTTATCAATATTTACCTATCCGTTTGCGATTTATAAAAACTATAAAAAACCAGAAGAAATTGAATTATAAAAGGAGATAACAAAATGAAAAAGTATTTAACCATTATATGTATATGTTTAATATCATTAACATCAATTATTTTTATGGTAGGTTGTAAGAAAGATAAGCAACCTAATAGTCCATCTGGCAATCCATCTGGTGAGCCATCTGGTAATCCATCTAGTGAACCATCGGGTAATCCATCTGATGAAGATAAATACTATGACATCACTTGGGTAGATGATCTTGGTAATGTTATAACTACACAATCTTTAAAAGAAGGAACTCTTCCTGCTTATGACTACGATAAAGTAGATACTGACGAGTGGGACTATGTGTTTAAAGGATGGAGTGAAACCCAAAATGGTGAGGTTTTAGAGTCTATTCCTAGTGCATCAGAAAACAAAACATACTATGCTGTTATCGATCAAATTAAAAAACAATATACCCTTTCATTCAATGTGAATGGTGGTTCAGTAGTTTCCCCAATTAGTCAATATTATAATGAACCAATCGAAGCACCTGAGAATCCCACAAAAGAAGGATATCGTTTTGTTTGTTGGTGTTTCGATGCTGCATTGACAACTGCCGTTGAATGGCCGATAAGTATTACCCAAAATACAACTTTATATGCATCATGGAACGAAGTTGTTGATGTTAAGGGTTATTTATCATTATTATTGGAAGGATACGAGTTAAATCCATATAGTTATATTCCAGAATCAATGACGCCAGGCTATAGTGCAAACTTAATCAATAGTAGTTCAGTTATTAGTGATTATTCTAATTTTGTAAATGTATCTAGTATTAAGGATTGTGGTTTTGGTGAACAATGGCACATGATTACAGATAATCTACAACAATCGCAAACATTTTTTAATGTATTAGGTGTAGTTGAGGGATTAACAACATCATCTATTGTAACGTTTAATAATTATTTTGATAAAAATCCTTCCGATACGGCACATTATAGTTTTGAAAATGGAGAATATAATGTAACTATTCACTTTGATGGTGAAGTTATCTATTATGTTTTGGATTTTACTAGTAATATTCCAATCCTTGGAGAACAAACAGTTCAAATAGCTCTTTCAATGGATATTGAAACGATGATAAAAGAGGTAAGAATTCAATTAGGTGATGCTAATGCATTAAAATATGTAATTTCTGAAGACTCATATACTTTCGCAATAAAATATTTAGGAGTTAGAAGAGCATACTTTAGGGTACAAAAAAATAGTGATAATTCAATTGAAGGACATATTAATGAATACTTAACGGTATCTGGAATTGGTACATCTAGTGCAGCTGATTTTTATATTGATGATGAGTATGTTTCGGTTGTTGGAAATAAAGCAAGTGGAATGATTGGATTTACTGGCTATATTAGTGAATTATACAACACTAATACCGGTAAATTATTGAGTTATGAAGTTAAAGAAACTGTATCACAAGTTACTTATAATACTTTATGGTTTAATTTATCAGATATTTCTGGTATTACATCAATAAAATATCAAGAAAAAACGGATTCTACTGATGCAATGTTCTATGTTAATAATTCGACAAATGCTTGGGAAACCAAAAAAGTCGGAGGATTCAGTGTAAAGTCTTTTTCAAGAAGATTTGATATTGAATTTAGAACTCAATATTTCTATACATATAATGCTGAAGAAAAAACATATGAGGAAGTAGTAGTTAATGTACCTATGCTATTTGTTCAAGAAGAAAATTTTGATACATTAAATAGTGATGTTAAAAGTGTTAATAGCAATGTTAATCTTAATGTGTTGATAGCAAATAGTGATCTAGCAAAATTAAAAGAAGATTATAATACGTTAATTGATATTTTTATCGCTAACAAAGAAACTATTACAGAAGAATTAATAATTGAGTTTATTGGAAATAGAATCGAATTTAATTAATAAAAAATAAGTATAGGAATAATAGGTATAGTTTAACTATACCTATTTACATTTAGGGAAACGTTTTCTAGATGAAAAGTGAAAAACAGTAAGCAAAAAATAAGTCATAAAATAATTTTTATAGTATAATAATAGCGAAGTTAATAAATCGTATAAATTCGATAATATGGTTCGAAAGTCTCTACCCCATCACCTTAAATGATAGGACTACGATTATTTATAACAGAATAATGGTTATTACTATATTTGAATATTTTTATAGCCATCATTATGTTATCAATTTTTCGTTATGTAGAGACACTAATTAGTAGTGTCTCTTTTTGTTCCTCATGTTTTATTAACTTCAAATATATTTAAACGGAGGATAAAATGAAAAATTTTCTAAACAGAGTATTTAAACTTGATGAAAATCAAACTACAGTACGTACTGAGATAATCGCAGGTTTAACTACTTTCTTCGCAATGTGTTACATTGTAATTGTTAATCCAAACCAAATGACTGGATTTACACCTGGTCTTAATTCCATTTGGAATGCATGTTTTATTGGTGGAATAATTGCGGCTGTTGTTGCTACTTTATGTATGGCCTTTATTGCAAATAAGCCATTTGCACTTGCAGCTGGAATGGGCCTTAACTCATTCTTCTTTGTATCATTTATTTTACCAGCATTATTATCAGGTGGTTCAGTTGAAGCTAGTTATCACGCTGGTCTTGCTATCATCCTTATTTCTGGTGTTATTTTCTTAATTTTATCTGTTACAGGATTAAGAAAATATATTGCAATGGCATTACCACAAAGCTTAAAAGTAGCAATTCCTGCTGGTATTGGTCTATTTATTGCTTTTATCGGTCTTCAAAATAGTGGTTTAGTTATTAAAAACATTTATACTGGTGTAAGTATTGCTGATTTCAAAAACTCAGATGCTGCTACAGTAATTAGTGCTATAGTTGCTTTTATTGGTTTTATTTTAATTGTTGTATTTTCAAAAGTTAAAGTTAAATTCCTTAATAAAGGTTCTATCATTTTGGGTATTTTATGCTCAACTGCATTATATTATGTTTTATACTTAATCTTTGTTGGAACTCCTAGTGGAATGGAAGGTATGTCTGTTGGACAAACATTTAAAGACTGGGCTAATGTTGGTTTAATTGGATGTTTCAAAGGATTTGCAACTGCATTTGATGGTGAAACAATTGGATCTATCTTCAGTGTAATTATGCTTGTAATTACTTATTGTTTAGTAGATATGTTTGATACTCTTGGTACTTTATATGGTACTTGTGCGGAAGCAAATATGCTAGATGAAAACGGTGATCCTCAAGGCCTTGGTAATGAAATGCTTTGTGACTCTATCGGTACTGTTGCTGGTGCTGTTACTGGTACTTCAACAATTACAACATTTGTTGAATCATCTGCAGGTGTTGCGGCTGGTGGTAGAACAGGTTTAAGTGCATTTGTTACAGCAATCTTATTTGCTTTATGCTTATTTATTGGTCCTGTTGTTCAATACGTTCCTTCATGCGCAACTGCTCCAGCTTTAATCTATGTTGGTGTTTTAATGTGCAAAAATATCTTAAAAGTTGATTTCAGCGATGTTGCATCTGCTGCAACTGGCTTTATGACATTTGTTATGATGATTGCAACATACTCAATCAGTAATGGTATTATGGTTGGCGCAATCACTTACACTCTAATCACTTTATTAACTGGAAAATATAGTAAAAAAGATATCGTTGTTACAGTAATCGCTGTTTTAGGTGTTCTAAGATTTGCGTTTGTTACAATGTAATATAGATAAATAAATAACAATTTAAAGGAGAAAACGGTATGATGTTCGTTATTTGTAATAGTAATAATATTAATACAAACGTAATTTTTAACAATTACCGTTTTTCTCGTTTTCTATTGGTTTCAAAATAAGAGTTTTTGACTCTTATTTTTTTTGAAATAAAACTAAAAAAGAAAGGAAATTTACTATGAACGAACAAAAAAATGTAAACACTTTAGACCCTAGGTACAAACCATCGACAGGACGTCTAATTTTATTGAGTTTTCAACATGTATTTGCTATGTTTAGTGCTACTGTTTTAGTCCCTATGCTAACAGGACTTCCAATTTCCGTTGCCCTTTTCGCATCTGGTGTTGGTACACTAATCTATATTTTATGTACTAAAGCAAGAGTTCCAATTTATCTTGGATCAAGTTTTGCATATATTGAATATATCTGTGCCGTTGCCGTATATACAACGCTTGAAACAGGAGAGAAAGTAATTTCATCATTTGGACCAGCTTTAACAGGATTAATTTTTGTTGGTTTAATCTATATTATTGTTGCCTTATTGATTAAATTCTTTGGTACAAAATGGTTAAATAAAATCTTACCTCCTATTGTCATCGGTCCAATGATTATGGTTATTGGTCTTGGTTTATCAGGTAGTGCCATTGGTAATACTGGAATGGTCATTGGTGGTGACTGGCGTGCCATAGTCGTTACTTTTGCAACTTTATTGATTGTTGCTTTTACCGCAATTCTATCTAAAGGATTCTTCAAAGTAATTCCTTTCTTAATCGGTATTATCGGTGGATATCTTGTAGCAGTTATCTTAAACTTTGTTCCAAATGGTGATAATGTCTTAATTGATTTTACGGCATTAAAAGAAGTAATTACTCATCCTTCACAATGGTTTAGTTTACCAAAATTCTCCATTGTTGGATGGAAAGATCAAGAATTATTTGGTGGAATTACGATGTATAAAGCTAATTTTGGTGCATTACTAACGGTTATTCCACTTGCTTTTGCGACAATATGTGAACATATCGGTGACCACGAAGTTCTTGGAAAAATTACCAATATAAACTATATCGAAGATCCTGGGCTATCTCGTACTTTAATGGGAGATGGTATCGCAACTGCGTTTGCGGGAATGATAGGTGGACCAGCTAATACTTCATATGGTGAAAATACATCAGTTGTAGGTATGACTAAAGTTGGATCGGTATGGGTAACAGGTCTTGCCGCAATCCTAGCCATCTTACTTTCATTCTGTAATGTATTTACAACTTTAATTGCAACTATTCCGGCAGCTGTTATGGGTGGTGTATGTTTGATTCTATATGGCTTTATTGCTTCAAATGGTTTAAGAACATTATTAGATTCTAAAATAGATTTAACATCTACACGTAATTTAATCATCATTTCCGTTATGTTAGTTGTAGGTATTGGTGGTGCCGCAATCTATAACAAGGCAGGTATGAAAGTATTCACAAGTGTTGCTCTTTCTGCTGTAATTGGTGTAGTTCTTAACTTAATTTTACCAAAAGAAAAAGCAAGTCAAAAGGAAGAATCTGTCGAACCAGAGAAATAGGTTTTACCTATTTCTTTTTTTTATATTTATAATCTACTTTATTTGACTTTTATGACTATTTGATATAAAATAAGATATATAATAATGTCGATATTAGGAGGAATTTATGATAGATCGTTATAGTTTGCCCAAAATGAAAAAACTATGGCAAGATAGTACAAAATTTAACTCAATGTTAAAAGTTGAACTTAGTGTTATCAAAGCTTATACTAATTTAGGTTTAGTTACTGAAAATGAATATGCATTAATTAAAGAAAAAGCCAAAGTTGATTTAAAACGCATTCAAGAATTAGAAGAAGTAACTAAACATGATGTAATTGCTTTTACAACATGTATTGAAGAAAAACTTGGTAAAGAGAAAAAATGGTTTCATTTTGGTTTAACTAGTACCGATGTTGTTGATACAGCCCAAAGTTTGATTCTAAAAAGTGCTAATGATTTAATTGATGCAGATATTCTTGCTTTACTAGATGTTTTGAAAAGTCAAGCATTAAAGTATCAGAATACTCCATGTATTGGTAGGACACATGGAATGCATGCGGAAGTAACAAGTTTTGGCTTAAAATGGCTAGGCTGGTATGATGAATTAATGCGTGCATACAATCGTTTTTCGGAAGAAAGAAAGTATGTAGAAGTAGCTAAGATTAGTGGCCCTGTTGGTAACTTCTCTGATGTAGATCCAGTGGTAGAGGAATTTGTTTCTGAAGATTTAAAATTAAATCGTGTTAGTATTGCTACACAAGTAATTTCGCGTGATCGTCATATAGGTTATTTAAATAGTTTGGCAATGGTTGCATCATTAATAGAAAAAATCGCTGTTGAGATTCGCCATCTTTCTCGAACCGAAATTGGGGAAGTTAGTGAATTCTTTAGTAAAGGTCAAAAAGGTTCAAGTGCTATGCCCCATAAGAAAAATCCGATTTCATCGGAAAATATGTGTGGTTGTGCTCGTATGATGCGTTCATATATTGAAGTAGCTTATGATGATAATGCATTATGGCATGAACGCGATATTAGTCATTCTTCATGTGAAAGAATCATTTTACCAGATGCTACGCAACTACTTGACTATATGTTAAATCGTTATACTAAAGTTCTAGCAAGTTTAGTGGTAGATGAAAATAAAATGATGAAAAATATTAAACTTACAAAAGGCATTATTTATTCTTCACAAGTATTGTTAAAACTTGTCAAGAAAGGTTTAACCCGTGATAGTGCTTACATCCTTCTTCAACAACTTGCCTTCCAAAGTATGGATGAAAAGAAGGAATATATTGACTGTATTAAAGAAAGCCAAATTGGTAAAATTTTAACTTTAGATGAACTAAAGGAATGTTTCGATTGGAAAAATTCATTAAAAAATATTAAAGACATTTATCAAAGAGTATTAGGAGAATAAGAAATGGCAAACACATTAGTTGTTATCGGAAGTCAATGGGGAGACGAAGGTAAAGGGAAAATTACGAATTATTTATCAGAACTATCTGATGTAGTTGTGAGATATCAAGGTGGAGATAATGCAGGACATACAATTAAATTCAATGGCCATACATATACTCTTCATTTAATTCCATCAGGAATCTTTAATCCCCATATCAAGAATATTTTAGGAAATGGTATGGTTATTAACCCAGAAGCCTTAATGGAAGAAATAAATACTTTAAAACAACTTGGGTTTAGTTGTGAAAATATGTATATTAGTGATCGTGCCCATGTTTTATTTGATTATCACAAAGAAATGGATGCTTGTATCGAACGTAGTTTAAAAGAAAATTCCATTGGAACAACTAAAAAAGGAATTGGACCTGCATATACTGATAAAGTATCACGTCAAGGTATTAGAATGTGTGATTTTGTTGGACCTGACTTCTGTAAAAAATATATCGAAGCAGCGACTAAAAAGAATGAGCAAATTATTGCTATGGGAGGTACTCCTATTGATATTGAATCACGCGTTATCGTGTATAAAAAAATGGCTGATATTATTAGACCATTTGTATGTGATACAATTGATCTAATCCATCAAGAAATAGAAAACAATAAAAAAGTATTATTTGAAGGAGCTCAAGGTGCCTTATTAGATATTGATTTTGGTACATATCCTTATGTTACTTCATCAAATCCAACAAGTGGTGGTGTATGCACGGGTAGTGGAGTTGGTCCAACCTTTATCAATAACGTATTAGGTATTGTAAAAGCTTATACGACACGAGTAGGCAGTGGTGCTTTTCCAACTGAATTAAACAATGAACTTGGTAACATGATAAGAGAAAAAGCCCATGAGTATGGCGCAACCACTCATCGACCTCGCCGTATTGGTTGGTTTGATGCGGTCGCGTTAAAGTATAGTGCTCGTATTAACGGTTTAACAGGTATTTCATTAATGCTACTTGATATTTTAACGGGAATCGAGAAAATAAAAATATGTACAAAATACAATTTAAATGGAAAACTAATTAGTTATGTTCCATCTAATTTAACTGATCTTGAATCTTGTGTTCCTGTATATGAAGAATTTGATGGATGGAGTGAAGATATCTCCACTGTTAAATCATTTGAAGAATTACCTATTAATGCACAAAAATATATTGAAGCAATTGAAAGAATCGTTGGAGTAAAAGTAAAGATTTTCTCTGTTGGTCCTGACCGCAGTCAAACCATTGTACGAGAAGAATTATATAAATAAGACATAATTTTTCCTATTTATCAATGACTAAATAATCAATACAACAATTCCTTAGATAAAATACTACATGTAAAATTTAAACTATTAGGAGAAATTTATGGATTTATTTTTAATGATAATATTAATAACTACTATTGCGGGGGCTATAGGAACTGGAATTGGTGGTTTAATAGGGGCTATTATTGGACATGACTCCTCTAAAATAGTAAGCTTACTACTTAGTTTTGCGGGAGGAGTAATGCTTGCGGTCGTATGCTTCGACCTAGTTCCTGGTGCTCTTCAACCAGAAACATACGATGAAACGATTCCCTTATATATCGTGATTCTTGGTGTTATTGCTGGTTATTTACTAATCTATTTATTGAACTACATAATTGATAAACATACAAATAAAGAAGTAGCACATATCGATAAGGACCATCCTACAACGGCTGATGATTTAGATGAATTGATTCATGCTGACCATCTAGAAGTACATCGTAAACAAAATAATAATCGTAAATCTTTATTTATTGCGGGGATTGTAATGGCACTCGCTATTGCTCTACACAATGTGCCAGAAGGTATGGTAATTGGGGCCTCATATGCTAAGGATAATGCTTCCATATTAGTGGGAGATGGCTTTATTATGGCTGTCGTTATTGGTCTACATAATATTCCAGAAGGTATGGCAGTTGCGGTTCCGCTAGTGGCAGGAGGTACAAAAAAAACAAAAGCAGTATTGATTACAGCACTTTCAGGTTTACCTACTACTCTTGGTGCCATGATTGGTTACTCATTTGGAATGATGGGACCTCTTAGTTTAAGCTTATCACTAAGTTTTGCCTCAGGTGCTATGCTTTATGTTGTATTCGGAGAATTATTACCAGAATCAATCTTAATGTGTAAGTCTAAATTACCTGCGTTTTTCTTACTTATAGGACTACTCCTTGGTTTAGTCTTAGTTATGATTTAAAGATAGTAAATTTAAAAATTAAAATTCTATAAAATCAGACGTGATTCTATAGAATTTTTTAATTATTTAAATTGAAAAAAATGTTAAAAATTGATAAAATAATACAAAATGAAAGGAAGAAAATAGACATGCCAGACTTAAAGAAAATAGATGTAAATTTTGATAATAAAGAAATAAATGAAGGATTAACATATTATGATCCAACCTTGTGCAATCATATAAAAGTATATGGATTGAATTGGTTTGAAGAAGATCATCGCTATGTCAGATTCCCTAAATCAAGTGATGAAATGATTAAAGGACTTGCGGAAGGATTATATTATTTAGTTGAACAACCAAGTGGATGTATGCTTGCTTTTTATAGTGATAGCGATACTTTAAAGATTCGTGTTAAGTTAGGACATACTTTTAATATGGCCCATATGGCTTTTACCGGACAAGGTGGCTGTGATCTGTATATTGGCACAAAACGCGAAGATTTAACCTTCTTTAGAACTAGCTCATATAATATTTTGAATAAAGAATATGAATTTACATATTTTACCAATTGGAAACGTATGAAGCGATTATTTTTAATCAATCTTCCCTTATATGCGGCTGTTGATAAAATCGAAATAGGAATTACAGATGGTTCATTAATTGTACCTGCCATTGATTTATTTTCTAAAGGAAGAATCGTTTGTTATGGTACCTCTATTACTCAAGGCGGATGTGCAAGTCGCCCTGGTATGAGTTATACGAATGCTTTATCAAGACGTCTAGGTTATGAAGTTTTAAACTTTGGCTTTTCAGGAAATGGTCGAGGACAAAAAGAAGTAGCAACTCTACTATCCTCCATAAAAGATGTATCGTTATTTATTCTTGATTATGAAGCAAATGCTACCTTACCAATGCTTAAAGATACACTCGATAATTTTATCGATATTATACGTTCTAAATATCCAACTACACCGATTGTAGTAATGAGTAAAATCAGAATGTCAGTAGAAACCCATTTGATTGAGAGTAAAAAAGCTGAACAAAAGTCGCTTAATTTTGAGCGAATGGTTGTAAAAAAACGTGAAAAAGAAGATCACAATATCTATTTCTTAAATGGTCACTATCTTTTAGGTAAATATGTTACAGAAGCAACAGTTGATGGATGTCATCCTACTGATTTAGGCTTTATGCTAATTACTGATTATTTAGAAAAATATTTAAAGAAGGTGTTATCTTAGATGAAGCAGCAATCTAACTTAAAAAAATGTCTTCCTTATAAGAATTACCTCAAATTTTTTTCCTTATCGACCATAATTATTGCCTTTTTATCATTGGTTGCAGTCTTAATTGTTAAAGTAGCTATTAAAATATGGAAGTTAGATTATCGTCTTGTTATGGCATTTATATTGTTTTATTTACTTTTGGTAATTTTTTATACATATTTAGTTATTTTCAAATGGAAAAAAGCTAAAGAAGAAATTGTTAATGAAAATGTCAACCATTTAAAAAAACTTTATTATTCAATGTCAATAGATGAGTATATGCCGTATTTTATTCACAAAGATATTATTTCAAATAAGGGATGCTTACTATATTCTTTAGATGGTGAGACTAAAGAAGAAGTATCATTTGATGAAGTTACATTTCAATTACAGTGTAAAGTAGTAGATGGATTTATCTATTTGTTCTTAGTAATTAATGATGAAAATAACCAAAATAGTTTATCAATGTATGAGTTAAACAATGAGTGGTTTAATTATTTAGGTGATAATAATTTGATGAAAGATAATGAAAACTTTAAATTATTGCAAGAAGATTTAACAAAATTTGTTTTAAAAATTTTGAGCGGTAGAGGTAAATAAAATGTTTTTAGTAATAAGTATTATTATGATCCTACTTAGTTTATTATTCATTATCATAATAATAAATAAAGTCAGTAAAAGAAAAGTTACAACTAAAATATTTCAATTAAAGATTAAACCGCCTAAAACAATTGATTATTTAAAACGATATTTAGGTAGAATTATTGGAGGAACAATCATAAAGATTATCGGAACCTTGATGGATTTACTTCTTCCTTATATCTTAGCTTTTATTATTGATGAAATTGTTCCTACAAAAGATTGGCACAGTGTAATTAAGTATGGTCTATTAATGATTCTATGTGCTTTAATTGGATTTTTAGGAAATGTCATTGCTAATCAATTAGCATCAAAAGTTGCGGAAAAAGTAACTAGAAACTTACGCCATGATTTATATGCCAAAATTCAAAGCCTTAGTGCATCTCAACTCGATGATATTAGTATTCCTTCCCTTGTATCGCGGATGACTTCTGACACATACAATATCCATCATATGACGGGTATGATTCAACGTATTGGTACGCGGGCTCCCATCTTGTTAATTGGGGGAATGATTGTTACTTTTACCTTAGATTCGGCAATGACGATGGTATTATTATGCATATTACCATTATTAGTATTGGTTAGTTATTTAATTTCAAAATCCAGTATTCACTTATTCACCGGTGTTCAACAACGAATTGATAATGTTGTAAAAACGATAAGAGAAAATACTAGTGGGGTTCGTGTTATAAAAGCTTTATCAAAAGAAGAATATGAAGTTGGTCGTTTTGAAAAAGTAAATAAAGATTTAATGGAATACGAATTAAAATCTGGTTATGTAATGGCTCGTCTAAATCCGATAACAACAACACTTCTTAATTTTGGTTTAGTTGGTGTTATTGTGGTTGGTGCCTTTCGGGTAAATGATGGTATCATTTTGCCAGGTAAAGTCATAGCATTTACTACTTACTTTACCATTATTCTTAATGCGATGTTATCAATTACTCGTATTTTTATGGTAATGACTCGTTCTATTGCTTCTGGTGTGCGTATTGATTATGTTTTTCATTTAAAGCCAGACTTAAAAGTAGAAGAAAGTAAACCTATAGATTCACCATATCATATTGAGTTTAATAATGTATCTTTTTCATATAATAAAAGAGTAAATAATATAACAAATATAAGTTTTAAAATTAAAAAAGGAGAAAGTCTTGGTATTATTGGCGCAACAGGATCAGGAAAAACCACAATAACAAATTTTTTAATGCGTTTATATGATGTAGATTGTGGTGAAATATTAATAGATGGAATAAACATAAAGAGTATTGATCCACTAAAATTGAAAAAAATGTTTGGGGTTGCTTTTCAAAGTGATACTATTTTTTCAAGTACAATTCGTGAAAATATTGATTTTGGTAGAAATTATACTTTAGATGAGGTAAATAAAGCCCTCCAAATATCGCAAGCAGATTCGTTTGTAAACGCTCTTCCTGAGGGGTTAAACACAATCTTAAATGCAAAAGGGACAAATCTGTCAGGAGGACAACGTCAAAGAATACTTATTGCCCGGGCTATTTTAGGTAAACCTGATATCTTGATTCTTGATGATTCTTCAAGTGCTCTGGATTATAAAACCGACGCAAATCTTCGTCAGGAGATTAAAAATAATTTAGATGGAACTACCACCATCATTGTTGCGCAAAGGATTAGCTCTATTTTAAATTGTGATCACATTTTAGTGTTAGATGATGGAGAAGAAGTTGGATTTGGCACCCATGAAGAACTAATGAGAGATGTTGATGTTTATCGTGAAACCTACCAAATCCAAATGGGAGGTGGCAATAATGAATAGAAAACGAATGGATAGCCGGAATTTCAATAAACCTAAAAATCGTAAATATACGATAAAAAGGTTAGGAGATTACCTAATTCAATTTAAATGGTGGTTAATTGTTGCCTTAATTCTTACCATTGCTACTAATCTATTTAGTTTAATTGGTCCCCTACTATCGGGTTATGCTATAGGTGCCATTGAACCTGGTGTAGGTGCGGTTGATTTTAATAATGTATATAAATATGCCATTTTATTAATCGGTTTTTATACTTTATCATCGATATTAAGTTTTATTTTATCTATTTTAATGATTAAGATTAGTAAAATTATTGTATTTAAATTACGCAAAGATTGTTTTGAAAAACTAGTTACTTTACCAGTTTCTTATTTTGATTCCAATCAAACCGGAGATATTATTAGTAAAATGTCATATGATATCGATACAGTCAATACATCTTTATCTAGCGATTTGATTAGTATTTGTACGGCTATAATTACGGTGGTTGGTTCTTTTGTAATGATGTTATTTATCGCGCCTATTTTAGTGTTAATATTTGTCATTACAATTCCGATTTCACTTTTATTTACGCGTTTAATGTTAAAGAAAACACATAAGTTATTTAAACTGCGTTCTAAAAGTTTAGGTGATTTAAATGGGTATGTAGAAGAAATGATAACGGGAAATAAGACAATTCAAGCCTATGCGCAAGAAGAAAATAAATTATTAGAATTTGATAAACTTAATGAAATTGCGGTTGAATCAGCTTTTAAAGCTGAGTATTATTCGAGTATTACTGGTCCGGGAGTTAACTTTGTAAATAATATTTCCCTTTCTTTAATATGTATGTTTGGTTCACTTTTATATATTTTTAATCGCTTAACGCTTAGTCAAATTTCATCATTTGTGCTATATTCACGTAAGTTTTCAGGACCAATCAATGAAATTGCTAATTTATTTACCGATTTTCAGTCAGCACTTGCGGCAGCAGAACGAGTTTTCTCTTTGATTGATGCTGAACCAGAAAAACCTGATGTTGAAAATGCCATTGTGTTAACAGATATATCGGGAAAAGTCGAATTTGAACATGTAAAGTTTGGTTATACTGATGATAAAATAATCATATCTGATTTAAATCTTAAGGTAAAACCATCATCTATAATTGCTATTGTTGGTCCAACCGGAGCCGGGAAGACAACAATTGTAAATTTATTAATGCGTTTTTATGATATTAATGAGGGAAATATTCGGTTAGATAATAATTCAATATATGGATTAAAACGCAAGAATTTACGACTAGCTTATACGATGGTTTTACAAGATACATGGTTGTTTGAAGGAACTGTATTTGAAAATATTGCTTATGGTAGATGCAACGTAACAAAAGAAGAAGTAATCAATGCCGCCAAAGCTGCTCATATTCATAGTTTTATTGAACGACTTCCTCAAGGATATGATACAATTATATCTGAAGACGGTATTAATATTTCTAAAGGACAAAAACAACTTTTAACAATTGCAAGAGCAATGCTTTTAGATGCTAAAATGCTCATACTTGATGAAGCTACTTCCAATGTTGATACTAGAACTGAAATCAAAATTCAAGAAGCAATGCAAAAACTTATGGAAAATAAAACCTGCTTCATTATTGCTCATCGTCTTTCAACAGTTCAAAATGCAGATTTAATATTGGTTGTCAACGATGGTAATATTGTTGAACAAGGAACACATCAAGAACTGCTTAAACAAAAAGGGTTTTATTATGAATTATATCATTCACAATATAAATAGAATAATCAATAGTATAAATATGAAAGTAGCGGTGATATTTGATGTTTGAAAAATTTAAATATCGTTTATTAGTGTTTATTAGATATTTAGGAGATTCTTTTTTCTATCCTTTTTTTGCCCTATATTTGAAAGAACAAGGGTTAGTAGAAAGTAAGATCGGTTTTATCTTATCAATTTCTCCATTAATTGGTATTATAACCAATCCTATTTATACTAAAATATGTAAAAACACTAGGATAACGAAACAAGTATTAACAATAGTTACTATTTTGGAAGCATTATTTATTACTGCTATTTCTTTTTCTGCCAATTTTTATTTAATTTCAGTACTTACAATTCTCGTTGCCATCTTTGGTTCATGTCATTATGGCTTATTAGATTCACTACTATCTATTTATGCGCAAACCGCTAAAGTCGATTATTCAAGTATTCGCTTATTTGGTTCGTTTGCGTATATAATAGGAACAAGTATCGGAGGATTGATTGCGAAAAGTTATAACTATCAAGTTTGTTTTATTATTGCGAGTATCTTTTTTATAATTTCGGGAATTTTGTACTTTATTATTAAACCTATGGAATATGAAGAGACAAAAGAAAAAAGTAATTATAAAGTTTTATTTAAAAATAAGTCATATTTGATATTTGTTATATTTATTGTCATTTTACTGGGAACACTCAATGCTGGAGATCATTTCTTTTCAGTTTATTTAGAGTCAAGATCAATTGCATCCAATCAATATGGTATGATTTATTCATATTACGTAATAATAGAAGTAGTATTATTGTTTATTTTCAGTAAACTTTCTAATAAATTAAACAATAATATATTATTAATTATTGCTAGCATATGTTTGACACTTAGACTTTTTATCAACGGTATGTATGCACCTCTTGCGATAGTTGTTATAGCATCAGGATTAAGAGGAGCTAGTTATGCGATTATCCTTCACACTTCATTTAAAACGATTACTCAGATTTTAGGAAAAGAAAAAGCAACATCGGGAATAATGTTTATGACATTATGTTCGTCGCTTTATTTATTCTTATTTAATAATGTAGATGGTTTTATTATTGAAAAAACCCAAGGATATCAAGTCTTTTATCTAATCTTAACGATAATTTCCTTATTTTCTCTTGTCTTAAGTATTGTTAATTATGTTTATAACTTAAATAAAGGCAAACTTATAAAAAAATAATCTAAAATTCTTGCTATTTCGTCATAAAAATGTTATTATACTACACTGTGAGGAAAAAATAATGAAAAATATATTTCGAGGATTAACAGTTAATAAAATAGAAGAAGCAAATGTTATTTTTGTAGGAATTCCCTATGATCTAGGTTGTTCATGTGGAAGTGGAGCTCATCAAGCACCAGATGTGATGAGAGAATTATCGAGTTTTTTACCCCCTTTTACAATGGATGGTAAAGAAATAAAAAACATTAGAATATTTGATAACGGAAATGTTGATGTAAGTTCTCCATCATTTTACGAAAGTCTTGAATCAAGTGCTTCTAAAGTCTTTAATTTAGGTAAATTTCCCCTTTTTATAGGTGGTGACCATTCTATTTCTATTTCTTTAGAAAAAGCTTTCTTAGCATATGCAAAAAAACTAGGTAAAGAACCAGTAATTATTCATATTGATGCCCATCCTGACATCTGTGATATCTATCATGATTCAGCCTATTCACATGCATGTCCTAATCGTCGCGCCATTGAAAATGGTTATAAATCGCAAAATATCGTGATGGTTGGCATTAGAGGATTTGAAAAACAAGAAGTAGAATATTTTGAAGAACATCCGGAAATTAGCGTTTATTTAGCAAGTTATTTAAATGAAGGTGGATATCAGGAAGCATTAACTTCGATAAAGAATCGCTTTAATGATGATAAATACATGATTTATTTATCTTATGATATTGATGCAAATGATCCAAGCTTCGCCCCTGGAACGGGAACTCCTGAAGCTTTTGGATTAAATAGTTATGAATTAATGAAATTTATCAAAGAATTATTTATTTCATTACCTATTTTTGCAATGGATATTGTAGAAGTATCCCCTAAACTTGATTGTAACGATATTACATCTTGGCTTGCATTAAAAACATTATATGAAATACTTGAAATTATAGGAAATAAAGAGGTAAAATAAAATGAAACATACAATGATTGATTGTTATGGTGCTAATGAACACCAACTAGATGATATGAAACTTATTAATCAATTACTAAACGATGCAGTTTACAATCTTGGACTAGACCCAATATGTCCACCATCAATAATTCCTTATTATTATGGAAAAGTACGTGAAGATATTGGCATTAGTGCATACATTCTACTTGAAGGCGGACATATGACTATCCATACGTTCCCAATTCGTGAATGTTATTTTGTGGATTGTTTTACGACTAAAGATTTTGATGAAAATATGCTAGTAAACTACTTTATGAGTGTTTTACCTTTTAAAAAGGACATTTCATTTATCAATACTACTGATCGTATGAATTTCGAAAATGAAATTATCCCATATGATCCATCTCTTGATTTTGGTCCACATCTTATGGCAGAAATCAAGCGTTCTGAAGAAATCAAAATGGATGAGATGTTTGATTTTCTAGAAAACATAGCTTATGATATTAATATGGATCCGATTACAAGAGCACAAGTAATCAAAAGTACAACCGTTAATCCAAAATTCTTATCCGGAATCATTGTGATTGCGCAAAGTCATATTTCTTTACATTATGAATATGCAACAAAAACTATTTATATGGACATTTTCTCTTGTATGGCATTTGATTATAGTGTAGTATGTGGTATCTTAGAACAACTTGGAAATGTTGTCCAAAAAGAATTAATAGCAAGAGGAAGTAAGCATATTTATAAAGTAAAATCTAATGTACAAAAAGATGAACTTATTGCTAATACGAAATGGCAAAAAGTTGTTAGATCTAAATGATGATTTATAAAAAACTGCTTTACGATTAAAGTAGTTTTTTTATGTAAAAATAATAAAAATATGATATAATTACTTATACATTGAGGTGAAATAATGACAACAAGTAATCAAAACATTGATTCAATGCGTCAAGATAAAGATCAGTTACTCCAAAAAGGGGAATCATCTTTAGCGGATATGCAATATAAGAATGCGATAAAGTATTTGAATAAAGCATTAGAATGTGCTAAAAATATTTATCATTCATCTTTATCTACATCTGATTATGGTGAAATTATTACGATATATGCTTTATTAGGTCAAGCAAGTGAAAAACAGTATCTTAAAAATAATGATATCGTTTATCTAGATAAAGCAAAAGATTATTATCGCCATGCCATTAAAATTTTAAATAAAATAAAGAATAAAAACATTGTTAACAAGCAAGATTCATTAAAGTATTGTCTAAAACTTGCTGAATTTAATGATAGAAGTATGACTAATACGGAATATTTAGAAATAAAAAATAATTTAAAAAATGGTAAAGATGTAATAAAAAAACTAAAAACGACTGAATCATATTTTTCTTATTGGCTTTTAGTTTTATATTATGCCAATAGCTTATATCGTGAAAAGCACTATACAAAAGCTTATAAACTTTATACATCATGTGCTGATGGTTTTTATAAGTTATATAAAATTATTCATTCAAAAGAATGTGAAGATTATTTAAACTCAATATATTCATCAATAGTTGAAATAAGTAAAATTAAGAAATGGAAAAAAAGTATTGTTAAATATGGTAATAAACTATATGAATTAAATAATTAAAGGAGACTATTATGTTGTTATTTTATTTTTTAGAAAATGTTGAAACATCTACAGACTTTAATCCTCCTATTTCTTTTTGGATTGGAATGGGAATTCTTCTTGCTATCTTGTTTATACCTTGGATAGTGCTTTTAGTTTATGCTTTAACGGTAAAATATCGTCTACGTGTATTTAGCAATGGACATTTAATCGGAACATACAAGTTTAAAGCAAATGAAGAAATTAAGATTGATCTTCCAACTCGTCAAGGATATGAAATCGAAGGATTATATCGAGATGATACTTTCATGTTGCCACTTGAATATCATCAAATGCCAAAGAAAAATCTCAAAGTTTATATTAAATGGCAAAAAATAGATGAGGAATAAGGTCAAAATTGTAATGAAACCAGATTTTGAAAATTGTATCTTAAATGTTACTTCATCAATTATGGCCCATTTTGGTATTAATAGTCCATATAAAGCAAATGAACAAGTCTTGTTAAAACTAAAGAATGCCAAACATATTTTTTTAGTAATTCTTGATGGTTTAGGTAAAAACATTATTGAGAAAAATCTCTCATCATCAAGTTTTATAAGAACGCATTTAACTGATTGGATTAGTACGGTTTTCCCTCCTACAACGGTTGCCGCAACGACCTCAGCTTTGTCGGGACTTGCACCTGGAGAAACGGGATGGATTGGATGGCATCAGTATTTTAAGGATATCGATGAAGATGTAGTCTTATTTCGAAACTTTACCCAAGTTGGTAATGTACCTATGCCTTTTATTGTTACAGATCGTTTTATTCCTTATCAACCTTTTTATGAAAAATTTACTAACGTTAGTACGAAAGAGCTATATCCTGGTTTTAAAAAAGATGGTTTTTCAACCTTTAAGGAGATGGGAGAAGAAATAATAAGGATTTCCCACTCAAGTGAAAACACCTATACTTATTGTTATTGGGATAATCCTGATAAATTACTTCATGAATATGGTACTACTGATTCCTTAGTTAAACAAACTATTCAGACTCTTGATAATGAATTAGATAGTATATATCAATCGCTTGGACCAGACTCAACCTTAATTATGATAGCAGATCATGGATTGGTGGATACATCTAATCTATATTTAGTTGATTATCCAGATATTGTTGCCTGTTTAAAGCGTAGACCTACCATTGAAACTAGAACATGTAGCTTTGAAGTAAATGATCTAGATAAATTTAAAGAACTATTTAATAAGTATTTTGGCAAGTGGTTTACTCTATATGATAAAGATACTTTTTTACAAATGGGTTATTTGGGGAGTAATTATCAAAAAGCAATTCCATATTTAGGTGACTATATTGCGATTGCTATCGATCAATATTGCTTATGTTATGAACCATCTGATACGGTGTTTAAAGCAAATCATGCGGGAGGAATGAAAGAAGAAATAATCGTTCCCCTAGTCATTTTAGCAAAATAATGAAGGAGAAAGCATTATGAAATTAAAAAAATGGTTAAAGAAAAGTGAATATGCTCATGTATGGGTTGATGAAGACCTTAAAGATGGCGCATTATATCGTTGGGAACATAAGAAAGTATATTTAAGAAAAAGAATTTGGAATAATAATAATTTAGATGATGTTAGTTTAAAAGGAGTTGGCGATTTAAGTTTTGATCAACAACTTCATTCCTTAAAACTAGTAGAGAATGATGATGTTGAAAATTTAAAAGTAAGACCTAACTGTACGCTTGTTTTTAATCTACATAATCTAGATGCAACTAAATATAATCGCGTTTCCTTAATGATGTATATTAAAGCAACTGGTTTTGTTAATTTTTATGTGCATTTTGGATTTGGTAATTCATCTGATCGAGTAACTCATGCACCTAGTATTATTCCTAATAAGTGGAATAAAGTTCTTTTTGAAGTTCCAGATATCCAAAAAGATAATGTGGAGACCCTAACAATCACGCCATTCTTATTTGGCACCCCTCCTGAGGCAACCCCTGAGTTAGAGATTTATGTTAAAGACATCTTTGTTGAAAAAGTAGATGAAGACTATATAAAGGGATGGGATACACAAGAACGAATTGCCTATTCACATGTTGGTTATTTTATTAATGCAAAAAAAGAAGCTATCACACAAGGACATAAAGAATCCAACTTTTATTTAAAAAACAAGCAAAATCAAATTGTATATACGGGTAAAGTTACAATATATAAAAACGATGAAACCGAATATAATGTTATGAATTTTAGTGATTTTACAACAAGTGGTGAATACTATCTTTCAATCGGTGATAATAAGACTAATTTATTTGAAATAAGTCAAAATCCATATTTATCATCAATTTGGAAGAGTATGCAGTTTCTAAGAACCCTTAGATGTGGAGAAGAGGTCGAAAAAGTCCATAGTGCTTGCCACTTAAATTGTCGTAGTGTTCATAGTGATGGTAGGAGTGTCCCAGTGTTTGGTGGTTGGCACGATGCAGGTGATGTTTCACAATTTGAAATATGCACAGCTGAGATGGCAGAAGCTATTTTAGACTTAGCAACAGAAGTAAAGTCTCAAGATAAACAACTTTATAAGCGCTTATTAGAAGAAGCAAAAGTAGGAATAACTTGGCTTTTACGAACTAGTTTTGAAGATGGAAATCGTGCTCTTGCGGTTGGATATCGAATTTGGCGCAAAAATATTTTGCATCCTGACAACACCGCGGTAAATGCAAATGTAAGTGAAAATGGACCATTTGAAAATTTTCTTGCGGCAAGCGCACTTTTAAAAGCTTATCTTACTTATAAAGAATATGATAAGATTTATGCTGAATGGTGTATGCGTATTGCCCTTATTGACTATCAAGCCGGTAAGGAAGGTTACGAATTAGGTATTCATACTAAGCGATGGGGTAGCAATGTCGATTCTCAAGTTGCTGGTGCCGCTGCCCATGTTGTAAGTCTATTATATGAAATAACTTCAGATGATTCATATATAAACGATGCAAGTTATTATGGTCGCATTATTCTAAGTTGTCAACAACAAGAAATCCCTGATTGGGATATTCCTATTAGAGGATTTTTTTATGAAAATCCAAAACATGAGAAAATGCTAACTTATGAACATCGTGGTCATGAACAAAATCCAATCCAAGGATTAGTAAGTTTATGTCATACTTTCACTAATCATCCTGATTATGAAAGTTGGGTTAAGGGAATCAAACTATATAGTGAGTATATTAAAACTACTTATAAATATACATATCCTTATGGATTAGTTCCTGCCCATGTTTATGATTTAGATAAGTTCAATATGGAAAGATTTACCGTACCAAGCGGATATGGTACTATACCTGAGGCTCTACTTAATCTAAAAGAACAAGCACGCCATGGTATTAAACTAAATCAAAATGTATATTTGCGTAAACTTCCAGTTGCAATTCAGCGTCGAGGATATCATGCAACGCTACTTAGTAAAACCAAAGCAATCTCACTATGTGCGGATTTTTTAAATGATGAGGAATTAATGCAAATTTCCATCGATCAACTTGAATGGGTAATGGGCAAAAATCCATTTAGTAGTTCATCAATGTATGGTGAAGGGTATAATTATCATCCTTTATATGTTGCGTATTCACCTGAATTAATCGGTGCTTTACCGGTTGGATTTGAAACTAAAGGATATGACGATAAACCATATTGGCCTGTTGTCAATAATGCGGTGTTTAAAGAAATTTGGGGACATACAACTGGCAAATACCTATTTGTTCTAGCCGATATTCTTAAAAATAAAAAATAAATCAAAAAACTCAATGATCGTATTTGATTCATTGAGCTTTTTCATAAAATGATTACATTTTCAGCATATTCTTGGAAAATTTGTGCTTATTTTGGTATAATAGAATAAAATTTTATTAAGAAGGTTAAAAATGATAAGAAATATTTTATTTTGGGAAGTCCCAAGCAAAAAGTATTATATAGTTCCTTATTTAATATTTTTATTAATTGTAATTGTATTAGGATTTATTTTCCTCAATAAAACATATCATCATAACCAAAATAGTATAAAATGGACTGTCTTTATTTTTGGCCTTATCTTTACGGGTTTAGAATTATATAAACAAATCTTTTTAAATGTTATAAAAAAACGTGATGGATATGATTGGGGAGCATTTCCTTTTCAATTATGTTCTACCCCTATTTATTTTTGTACATTATCGATTTTATTTAAGGATGAAAGAAAAAGAGATTTTATCTATGCCTATTTAGGATCATATGCCTTCTTAGGTGGTTTGAGTGTTATGGTTTTACCGATGACGGTTTTTTCTTATAATGTTCATATGACGATTCACTCTTTGATTTGGCATGCCTTAATGGTTGTTTTAGGAATCTATTTAATCATCCATCATAAATTTGGCGATAACTTATCACAATATAAAAAGGCTACATGTAGTTTTCTTTTAGTTACAATGCTTGCGATGCTTATGAATTTTGTCTTTGAACAAGTAAAAAGAGTAACAGGAATAACTGATACATTTAATATGTTTTTTATAAGTCCTTATTATGAATCACATGTTTTGATTATGTCTGATATTTGGAGATTGACTAATTGGTATGTCTTTATCTTTATTTATATTGTAGGAATTCCTATTTGTGCTTTATTAGTTTGGAAAATTTCATCGTTAATTAGAACATTAATTTTAAAAAGAAAAGAGGAGCGAGCTTAATGGCATATGTTATTATCGGTGCAACCGGACATATCGGAAATAATTTAGTAAGATTTTTAGTAAGTAAAAATGAAAAAGTAAGGGTTTTAGCTCGTCGAGTTGACCATAACTTAAAAGACATAGATATTGACTATGTAGTGTGTAATCTCTTTAATAAAGAAGATTTAAAAAAGAATATCCATGAAAAAGATATAGTCATTAACTTAATGGCTATTATTGATATCAAAAATAAATTAAAAGAAGAAACAATGCATGTAAATTATGAAGGTTGTGTCTTGATTACAGATGTTTGTATTGAAAATAAAGTAAGTAAATATATTTATTGTAGTACCGTAGATGCAATTTATAAACCGGATAGTACATCCACAATAGTTGAGCCTGAATATATTGATTGTAGTAAATTTAAAAATAATTATCCATATACAAAAGGTCTTGCAACAAACTATGTAATTGATAAAATGAAAGAGAAAACCGATACCTTAATTTCCATTGTTTATCCATCTGCAGTCATTGGGATTAATGATTATAAACCATCGATGATTGGTAAAGTTGTCCTTGATGCCATTAATGGTAAAATGGAGTTTGGTGTTAAAGGAGGATATAATTTTATCGATGTCGATGATGTTGTAAGTGCTATTTACAGCATATCTTCATCAGATATTAGCGATACTTTTATCTTATCGGGTCATAATGTTTCAGTTATTGAATTGTATCAAATGATAAATAAGGAATTAAATGTAAAGCGAAAAATTGTGAAAATTCCGATGTGGGTTGTTAGATTGGCTTGTCCTTTTGTTCCATATTTATCAAAGTTTACAATAGAGACTATTTTAGAAAATCATAATTATGATTCATCAAAAGCAAAACAATGCTTAAATTGGCATCTTACACCAATAGAGGAGACAATCAAGAAAACGGTGCAATGGTTTAAAGAAAATAATCAAAAATAAGATATTAGGAGGAAAAGATGATGAAAAGAAGATTTTATTTTGGTGCATTTATTTTATTATTTGCTTTAACACTTACAAGTTGTCTTCAAAGTCCTGTTCCTAAGGCAGAAGACTATGCTTTAGAAGATGTTACTTGCTCATATGATGGTGAAGTCCATTCATTAGTATTAAAAGGAAGCCTTCCTTATGGATACTCAGTAGTATATGAAAACAATGATCAAAGCGAACCAGGAAACTATGAAGTAACGGCGACTGTGAAAGCTAATCAAACCGAAGAAGTAATATTTACTTTAACCGGTAACTTAGTTATTATTGGCCCATCTTTAGACATTGAATTTGCTAGTCAAAACTTTGTTTATGATGGTAGTACTTTTGAACTTCTTGTTGGTGAGTACGATGAAGAAAAGTATCAAATCGAGTATAGCAATAATGAAGCAACTGAAGTTGGAAAGTATTATGCAACTGCTAAAGTATATGACGTTGAATCGGGCTTACTTGTGGATACACTTAAAGCAATTATGATTATTGATAATCCTCAAAATGAAGAATTTGAAGCCTTTATGGATCAATTCTTAATTGATGTTATGGAAGGTGATCAATTAAGTGTTAATTTCTTCTTCAATAATCCAGAAAACTATGGTATTGAACATTATGATGCTGTTTTAACTACATATGATAATAGTTATTCATATGAAGAAGGTATAGAGGAAATTCAAGCCTATATAGACAGTCTTCATGCTTTCGATTATGATCAATTAAGTTATGAAGAACAAACAACATATGAAATTGTGGAAAGATATTTAGTATACATTATTTCTATCACAGAAAACATGGATTATATGACAAATGGTTATTTAGGATCATATTTAGGATATCAAGCTAATTTACCAGTAGAACTTGCGGAATTCAAGTTTAGAAATGAACAAGATATTTTAGATTTTATTTCCATACTTGAAAGTTCTGTTCCTGCTTTTGAATCTTATGTTGAATTTACTAAAGATCAAATCAAATATGGTTATGCAATGCCAGATTTTGTTATTGATAATGTTATTAGTCAATGTGAAGAATTTGTAGCATTAGGTGATGATAATTTCTTAATCGGTATTTTTAATGAAAAGATTGATAATATCGATTTTGAAGTTGTTAGTCATACTATTGATGAATATAAAGAATTAGCATATGTTGCAATTACTGGTAGTTTAACAGAAGCATATCAATATGTACTTGATAATCTACCTGAATTAAAAGGTAACGCAACTGTATATGGAGGTCTTGCAGCCTTTGGAGAAGAAGGTCAAGAATATTATTTAATTAAGTTAAGTAACGTTTTAGGTATTAATAATATTGATGGTAATGCTTTAGTAGAATACGTAGCTGCTAAATATGAAGAATATTATGCTAAATTAATGAACGTCATTGGTGAGTATAGAGAACTTGATAAAGATAATGGTGATGATTTCTATAATGCGGTCATCTATGATACACCTTTTTCTAATTATACATATGAAGAATTACTAGTATTATATAGAGAATATGCTAAAGAAATTGTTCCTGAAATCAAAGAAATGCCAGAGATTTCCTTAAAGTATGTTCCTGAATCACTTCAAAATAATTTTAGTCCAGCCGCATATTTTGTTTCACCTATTGATGAAACTAGATTTGAGTCGGTATATTTAAATCCACTTTATGCGGATAACTACAACTATGTCTTTACAACACTTGCTCATGAAGGATATCCAGGACATCTATATCAAAATGTTTATTGCAAGAGTTTAGATATAAATGATGTACGTAAGATAGTTAGATGTAGTGGCTTTATGGAAGGATGGGCATCATATGTTGAAAATAAAGCATATTCATTTGCCGATCTATATGTAAGTGAAGGTCAAAGATTAGCCTTAGAGTATTTACGTTATGATAACATTTTATCTACAGTTATGAGTACATATTTTGATGTAGCAATCCATTATTTAGGATACGATATTGAAGAATTTACTGCACTTGTTAATGATTTAACGGGTAATAGCTTTACATCAACTGATGAAGCGATTGTTTCAACATATGAACAACTAATTGAGATCCCAACTAATATGTCAATGTATGGATTATCATTATTAGTACTTGAAGATCTACATGAAATGGCAGAAGAAGCATTAGGCGAATATTTTGATGAAGTAGAATTTAACTCAGTATTACTAAGTGAAGGTGCTGCTCCTTTAGATATTGTTATTTCACGTGTTAAAGAGTATATTAATGATAAAACATTCTTAATTGCTTAAAAAATAAACTAGCAAATTTAATATTTGCTAGTTTTTTTCTTGTTTTAAGATATTTTTTATTTTAGTTATAAGTAAATCCATGGCGACAAAATTATGTCCACCCTCGGGAATAATAATATCTGCATATTTTTTAGAAGGCTCAACAAAAGCCTGAAACATAGGTCTAACGGAACTTAAATATTGATTTACGATTGAGTCGACACTACGTTTACGATCGACAATATCACGTCTTAATCTTCTGATAAATCTTATATCATCAGGAGTATCAACATATATCTTGATGTCTAAGCATTTTCTTATTTGTTCAATGGCAAAAACCATTATGCCCTCAACAATAATGACATCACCTGGTAAGATTTCTTCTGTTTGATTAGAACGATCAGATATAACAAAGTCGTATATTGGCTTATTAATCTTTTGCCCATGTTTAAGTTTCATTAAATCACTAACAATTAAATCCGTATCATATGAGTCTGGATGATCAAAATTGCGATTTCCTTCTTCATTAAGAGGAATTTCGGAAAGTTTCTTATAGTAATCATCAATTCTAATTAGGGTAACTGTTCCAAATGCTTTTGTTTCTTCAAATAGCCTTTGTGCAACCGTTGTTTTACCTGATGATGTACCACCCGCTATTCCTATAATAGTAGGTTTCATTATTTATAAACCTCTTCCTTTAAGATACCAACAAAAGGTAGGTTACGATATTTTTGTTTATAGTCTAGGCCAAACCCAACTAAGAAAGCCTTAGGAACATTAAATCCAACATATTTTGGATTAATGTCATCAACAAGTCTACCATCTGGTTTGTCAAGGAGGGTAACAATTTCAATTGTTGCTGCCCCTCTTTCTTTAAGAATTGGTAGTACTGTGTGAAGGGTATACCCTGTATCAACGATATCTTCAATAATTAAAATATCGCGTCCTTTAATATCAACATTTAAATCTTTAACAATCTTGATTTGTCCACTACTTTGTGTTCCACCAAAATAACTATCAATATCCATAAAGTCATATTCTAAATGAATACTAATATGTTTAATTAGTTCAGCTAAAAAAGGGACACAACCTTTTAAAAATCCTACTAACAAAGGACATTTGTCTTGATAATCCTGGTCAATTAATTTTCCTAGTTCTTTACATCTTTTCTCGATTCTTTCTTCACTGATTAAAATTTCTTTGATGTCGTTATACATGATTTACCTCCAATTGACACCAATATTATATCATAGATTAAAAAATAGATAAAGACAAATAATAAAAAAATTAAAATTATATAAGTAAAATGTCTCTTTATTAAATTTAAATGATGTAGTGTTGTTATTTGATTGCGAAAAAATAAAAAAAGTGGTATAATATGGCACGTGGAAGAATACCCAAGTGGTTGAAGGGGCTGGCTTGGAAAGCTAGTAGATCGGTAACACGGTGCGAGGGTTCAAATCCCTTTTCTTCCGCCATCTTATACAAATAATTTATAAATAGAAGGTGAACATATGCAAAATTTTGATTCATATCAAGAATTAGCCAATTTAATCTTTCCTGATATTACTGATACCATTGAGGATTTAGAAAAAAGATTTCCTAAACGAAATTTAAAAGAAGGAGCATTTGTAACAAGATTTGCACCTAGCCCTACAGGGTTCTTACATACTGGTTCATTATTTGCGGCTACAATTTCATGGAAACTTGCAACCCAAAGTGATGGTGTATTTTATATTAGACTAGAAGATACTGACCAAAAACGTGAGATTGCCGGTAGTGGTAAAAACTTAATTGAACAACTAGCCAAGTTTGGGGTAGTTCCAAGTGAAGGTTATTATGGCGATTATCAAAAAGGCGATTATGCACCCTACATTCAAAGTGAACGTGAATCTATTTATAAAGTCGTTATAAAATATATGGTTGCACATAATCTTGCATACCCATGTTTTTGCTCAACAGAAGAACTTGATGAGTTAAGAAAAGCCCAAGAAAAGAATAAAGAAAATTTTGGCTATTATGGTAAATATGCAAAATGTAGTATGCTTACACCAGAAGAAGCAATGACAAGAATCAAAAATGGGGAACCATATGTAATAAGATTTAGATCACATGGTGATAGTTCTAAAAAAATCACCTTTGTTGATGCGATAAGAGGTAAAATTGAAATTGCTCAAAATGATCAACACATTGTAATTTTAAAAAGCGATAATTTACCAACATATCATTTTGCACATTTAGTAGATGATCACTTTATGCGTACCACTCATGTAACAAGAGGAGAAGAATGGATGCCTAGCGTTCCTGTACATATTGAATTATTTGAAGCAATGAAGTGGGAACAACCAATTTATGCCCATTTACCAGTAATAATGAAATTAGATAATGGAAATCGTCGTAAACTTTCTAAACGTAAAGATGACGAAGCAGCTGTTTCTTATTTCTTAGAACTAGGTTATCCTGTTGAAGGATTTATGGAATATCTATTTACAATTGCTAATTCTAACTTTGAAGCATGGCGTGATGAAAATCCTAACTTATCTCGTGATGAGTTTAAACTTTCATTTGATAAAATGTCATTAGATGGTGCTTTATTTGATATGGCTAAGATCCAAAATCTATGTAAGGAAAAACTTGGTCATATGAATACAAAAGAGTTTTCGGAAGCATCATATAAATGGGCTAAAGAATATTCAAAAGAATTATGTGATTTAATTGAAAGAGATTATGATTATTATTCATCAATTGTTGGAATAGAAAGAGAAAAAGATAATCCTCGTAAGGATTATGAAAAGTATTCTGATATTTTCCCATTAATCAAATTCTTCTATAATGATTACTATGAACAAATGTTTGATGAATGTTTTGCATATCCTGCTAATATAAACGAGGATATGGCAAAACAAATCTTAGTAGAATATGTTTCTAACTTAGATTTAACTTTAGATGAAGAAAATTGGTTTAACTATATGAAAGAAGTAGCTGTAAAATGTGGGTTTGCAGCAACACCGAAAGAATGGAAAAAGAATAAAGAAGCCTTCCCTGGTCACGTTGGTGATATCGCAGGATTACTTCGTATGGTTATTACATTAAGATTTCAATCACCTAATTTATATTATGTAATGAAAATACTAGGATTAGATGAAGTAAAACGTAGAATTAACAAAATAATTAATAAATAAGAGAGTTATACTCTCTTAATATGGCCAATTGGAGAAGCGGTTAACTCATATCCCTCTCAAGGATACACACACGGGTTCGAACCCCGTATTGGCTACCATTAAAGTCGGTCAAAAAGTCTTTTGTAGACTTTTAAAAAATAAGCTATTTTCGCAATAATTCATAGTTTTGCTATGATGAAATGTTGAAAATAGCTCTTTTTTATTTAAAAAGTGTAGAGCTGTACGGGGAGTTGAACTAATTTCAAATTTTAGAAACAAGGGGATTTTAATATTAGTATTACTACCAACTTTTAAGCAGGTTTTAAGGCCTTTGTCAGTTCTTTATCTAAAATAGGAGTAAATATAGGTAAAAGCATACTGAAGAGAACGTTGGCGAGATTTCGGAGCAGCTGTATTTAAATACATCAATAATAAACACAAATTCTTAAATAAATTAAATCCTTGCATTATTTTCCATATTATGGTAAAATAAAGTTGTAATATATTAATATTTCCTAAGTCTGCTTTAATACACTCTTAAGAAAAATATATACTGACTAGATACAAGCTCTCTTAGGAAAAGGGGGCTTTTTTTGCCTAAAAATAGATTATTATGTGTAAAGTATAAATGTTAAAATAAAAGTACTCAATTTTGTTCATGTAAGAATAGTGATGAAACGTAAAAGACAATATGGGGAGGTACTAGTATGTTAATCTATTTAGTATTAAAACGTATTATCAAAGAGCTAGTTGGCCATAGTATACGGCCAGAAGTATACTAACTATATTAAAAATGAAAGGAGTGATATAAAATGAAAAAATTATTTGTAGTTTTTATGAGTTTGATGTTTATAATGTGTTTAGTGGGGTGCAATAGTAAAAAAGTAGAGGAAGAAAAAATGGGAAAATTTTATACTTTACAAGAGGCTTATGAGTATGAATTACTTACAGTAGATGATTTGGATGTTAATGATAAAATAAAGATAACCAAAAAAGACAAAGTTAAAATTACCAATTA
>JBJEEE010000066.1:0-2260 GCA_051872775.1 Bacilli bacterium | reverse complement strand
TATACGTTTATAGACTAGTTCTAATTTATTCATAAAATATGACTACTATCAACATTATTATAACTCATTTTTACATATAAATCAAGTATTTAAAAAACAAAATACTAAATTTTGATGTTTTTTACCTATTTAAAATACATATTTACGCTTAATTTATACTTCTTTTATTTTACATGACTGAAATATTTATACACTTACTATAAAAAATATATAATCATTTATATTATTTTATCAATATATAAGTTAATATTTATAAATTATCATTTCTTTGTCAATTTATTAAGAATTAGGAATATATTAAAAAGATTTAGCAATCACTCATATTATTTATTAGCATGCTAAATCTTTTAATTTTATTCATCTTCACTTGCTATTGTGTATAATTCTGAAAATGATGTATCACCACGTAAAATTGCTTTAATGCATTCATCTTTTAATCTACTGTATTGATTATTATTTAAATATTCATTTATTTCTTCCACATTTGCTTTATTAACAATCTTTTCTCTCAGTTCATCAGTTACTCTTAACAATTCATATATTCCTATTCTTCCTTTATATCCCGTATTATGACATGCAGGACATCCAACTGGCATGTATATCTCTGCTGCTTTTTTTAATCCCAAAGCTTTCATCTGCACCGCAGTAGTTTTTATTTTTTTTCTGCATTCAGGGCATAGTCTTCGAACTAATCTTTGTGCAATTATTGCTTGAAGGGCATCTGCAACTAAATATGACTCTACTCCCATATCATTCAAGCGTGAAATTGCCCCCACAGCATCGTTAGTGTGAATTGTTGAAAATACAAGATGACCAGTAATTGCTGACCTAATTGCGATATGTGCTGTTTCTTCATCACGAATTTCTCCAATCATAATTACATTAGGGTCTTGACGAAGAATACTTCGAAGTGCATTTGCAAAAGTCATATTTACTTTATTATTTACCTGAACTTGGTTAATACCTTTGATAGAATATTCAACTGGATCTTCAACACTTACAATATTTATTCCTTCTTTATTAATTGAACGAATAAATGAATAAAGGGTTGTTGATTTACCACATCCTGTTGGGCCAGTTAATAGAACTATTCCATATGGTTCTTTTAATATTTTTTCAATTACAGATATTTTTTCATCTGTTAAACCCAATTGTTGAAATGAATATTGAAATGCAGAATTATCAAGAATACGTATTACTATTTTTTCACCATTTACGATTGGTAAAGTTGAAAGACGAAAGTCATAGACATTATTATTGAATGTAATTGAAAAACGACCATCCTGAGGAATTCTACGCTCTGTAATATTTAATCCAGACATTATCTTTAATCTTGTTGAAATGGCAGAATACATATTGGAATTAAATGAAGCTGACTCATACAAAACACCATCAATACGATTTCTTACCCTTACTTCTTTTTCATATGGCTCAATATGAATATCACTTGCTTTAGAAACTATAGCTTCTCTAAGAATAGATTCTACCAACTTTACTGTTGGAGCTGTCGATATTTCTTTGCCTTGAAGATTAATTTCCTCTTGAGAATCAGTTTCTTCACTATGGTATTCATTTATCGCTTCATTTACCTTACTTTTTGAATAAACTATATCATGTATAGCACGGATCTTTGACTTAACAGCAAAAAAGATCTTAGCATTATTTCCGAATAAAGTTCTTGCAATATTCAAAGAATTATTATCAAGTATTTCGCCAATTGCAACTATATAAATCTCTTCTCCATTTTCATGTTCTTTGTTTAATGGTAAAACCGAATGTTGTCTAACAAAGTCAGGAGACACCATTTTTACTACTTCATCATCATATGCTATAACGTCTATATTGCTTAATTCTACTCCTTTTATTGCAGCTTGGACCTGAGCCATTTGTACTTCAGTTAAATAACCTTTTTGTACTAACTCATCATCGATTTTTACTGAGTTTAAATCATATTTTTTGGTAATTTTTTCCAACTGATCATTATCAATCAAATTGAATGCGAGTACTTGATGTATAATCTTTTCATTAACAAATTTATTTATATTTAACATAGTTTTCATCTTATGCTCCCTGACTAATCGTATCCATAAGTCCTAACATCGGCAAGAAAATTGCCAATAACATCACTACAACAATTACCGCTATAAATAGAATCATAATTGGTTCTATTGCAGAAGTTGCTTTTTTTATTTCCGACTTTAACTCATCATCAAAAAATTGTGTAATTCTACCAAGCACATCTTCTAGAGTTCCTGTTTTT
>JBJEEE010000065.1:0-33506 GCA_051872775.1 Bacilli bacterium | reverse complement strand
AATAATTATGCTTATGTTTCTTAATTTTTTTGTAAAATTGCAAAGTTATTGACATTTCTTTTTACTATTATTTCATTTTACTTATAAATTTATATTAGTTATTATTATAACTCCTTTATTTAGAATACAATATTCTAGTTTTAACTTAACAATTATTTCCTATAATATGATTATCAAATAAAAAAGCAATTGCATTATATCAATTGCTTCTATTATTATATTATTCATAATAGGGTATTATTATACTTTATTACTAAGTATTTATTTTATAAACATTGCATCGCCAAATGAAAAGAAACGATACTTTTCTTTAACTGCTTCATGATATGCATTCATAATAAAGTCCTTTCCCGCAAGTGCACTAACTAGCATAATTAGCGTTGACTTTGGCAAATGGAAATTAGTAATTAACGCATCCACTGCTTTAAACTCATATGGAGGATAGATAAAAATATTAGTATCTTCCGTTGTTTCTACAAACTTATTATACTTTGTATAGATACTTTCTAGGGTTCTAGTTGATGTTGTACCAACACAAATAATACGTTTACCTTGAGATTTAGCGTTATTTAGCGTTTCTGCTACTTCTTTACTCATATGATAAACTTCGCTATGCATATGATGATCTTCGACATTTTCAACACTTACAGGTCGAAAAGTTCCAAGACCAACATGAAGGGTAACATAACATATTGTTACATTTTTTTGTTTCAATTTTTCTATTAATTCTTTAGTGAAGTGGAGACCAGCTGTTGGAGCAGCTGCACTTCCATACTCTTTTGCATATACCGTTTGATAACGATTACCATCTTTTAGTTTTTCATGAATGTATGGGGGAAGCGGCATTGAACCGATTTTTTCAAGTATTTCAATAAATATACCGTCATAAATCATTTCGAAATCTCGTTCTCCATCTTCACCAACCCTAACACATTTGGCTTTTAGAAGTCCATCATTAAAGGAAATAACTGTACCAAGTTTTACTCTTCTTGCGGGTTTTGTAAGAGCAGTCCATACGTTTTTCTTTATTTCCTTTAGTAATAATACTTCGATATATGCTTTGGTTTCTTCTTTTATCCCGTAAATTCTTGAGGGAAGCACTTTAGTATCATTCAATACTAAAACATCATTATCAGATAAATAATCAATTATATCATAAAAATGTTGGTGCTTGATTTCCCCTGTTTTTTTATCTAAAACAAGTAATCTTGAATTACTTCTTTGTTCTAGCGGTGTTTGCGCAATTAACTCTTGGGGAAGTTCATAATCAAATTCTTCTACTTTCAAAATAGGCCTCCTCGATGAATATTTAAATGTTCATATGCTTTATCGGTAGCAACTCTTCCACGATGAGTTCTAACTATAAAACCCTCTTGAAGAAGAAAAGGTTCATTAACATCTTCTAATGTTACTGTTTCTTCCGAAATAGTTGAAGCAAGAGCCTCAATTCCAGCTGGACCACCATTGAAACGTTCAATTAAACAATTTAAATATTTACGATCGGTGATATCAAGTCCAGCTTTATCGATATCCATTTTATTTAATGCATAATCCGTAACTTCAATTGTAATATGATTTAAATCTTGATATTGTGCAAAATCACGAATTCTTCTAAATAAACGATTGGCAATACGAGGAGTACCTCTTGAACGTTTTGCTAATTCAATTGTTGCATTATCATCAATTGAAAAGTTCAATATTTTGGATGTTCTTTTAATTATTGTGGCAAGTTCATTTGTATTATAATATTTTAATTGGTGAACAATACCAAAGCGATCACGCATTGGAGCAGTTAAATCACCAAAACGGGTGGTCGCTCCAACTAGAGTAAATGGTGGTAAATCAATTCGAAGCGTCATTGCATTAGTATCTTTACCCATAACGATATCGATAGCGTAATCTTCCATTGCGGAATAAAGAACTTCCTCAATAACTTTAGGAATACGATGAATTTCATCAATAAATAGAATATCACCAGGTTCAAGGGAAGATAATATTGCTGCAAGATCTCCCGGACGTGATAAGGCTGGTCCTGTTGTTACTTTTAAATTGGTATTCATTTCATTAGCGATAATATTAGCAAGCGTCGTCTTTCCAAGTCCTGGGGGACCATACAATAATACATGGTCTAAGCTTTCCCCTCTTGCTTTTGCGGTAGAAATGAAGATCCCCATCATTTCCTTGATTTCATCTTGACCGACATACTCTTTTAAATACTTAGGTCGTAATGTTACTTCAAATTCATCACCATCAATGGTCTTTTTATCCATAATATTATCCAAAATATTCACCCTTTCTTTTTGCTTTTTTTCTTTTCTTATGATATAATAGTTTTATAAATGAGGTGTTTTTATGTTTAGTTATATCAAAGGAACCGTTACTGAAATTTGTGCAACCCATATCACAATTGAATGTAATAATATTGGTTATTTAATTAAAGTTCCCAATCCATATCAATTCGAATTAAATAGTTTTAGAACCGTTTATCTATATCAAAATGTTAGAGAAGACGCTATTGAACTTTTCGGGTTCTCATCATCTGATGAGAAGCAAATGTTCATTAGCCTAATTAGTGTCAAAGGTTTAGGTCCCAAAGGTGCACTTGCCATCATTGCTTCATCATCAATCAATGAAATTGTCACAGCTTTAAATGATAGTAATGCCAAATATTTCTCCACATTTCCTGGTATAGGAGCTAAACTTAGTCAACAGATTATTCTTGACTTAAAAGGCAAAGTTAATTTTGAACAAGATAACACCAACCCAAGTATTAAAGAAAAACTTGATAATGTTGCACTTGCCTTAAAGTCGCTTGGATATAGTAATCAAGAGATTAAAAATGCCCTTAAAAACCTAAGTATTGATGATAAAACAGACTTAGGTGAAGCAGTAAAAAAAGCTCTTGCTCTTCTAAAACGTATTTAATTACATTATACAACAAAATCAATAAAATTCAAATTTTTTACCCTTAAAAAAGAGGCTTCTAGATACGGAAGCCTCCTTTATTTTTTCCTTTACCTTTTTTTACTTTTTGTTTAGGCATTGGCATTGGTGCTTGACCTTTAGAGACTTTCTCCATTTGTTCTTCATCCATTCCCATTAAGGTCTGCATTTGTTGTTTCATTTCTTCAAAGCGTTTCGTTAAATTATTTATTTCTTGATAGCTTCTGCCTGATCCAACTGATATACGTGATTTACGAGAATGACTCTTATTTACTAACTCAGGATTTGCACGTTCTTCTTTGGTCATTGACCCTATAATCGCTTCAATATAAACGAATTGTTTGTCATCAATATTGAGATTTTTTAGTTTCGAGCCCATACCAGGAATTAAACTTAATAAACCTTTGAGGGAACCCATTTTTTTGATTTGTTTAATTTGATCAAGAAAGTCATTATAATTAAACAAACCTTTTTGAATTCGCTCAGCAGTCTTCATAGCAGCAGTTTCATCAATATTTTCAGTTGCTTTTTCAATGAAACTTAAGACATCCCCCATTCCTAAAATACGTTTGGCCATACGGTCCGGATGGAATACTTCAATTTGATCAAGTTTTTCACCCATTCCAATAAACTTGATTGGAATATTTGTCATATATCTTATTGATAAAGCCGCACCACCACGGGTATCACTATCTAATTTGGTAAGTAGACAACCCGTGACATCTAATTTTTCATGGAAAGTACTTGCCACATTGACAGCATCTTGTCCTGTCATTGCATCAACAGTTAACAAAATTTCATCAGGATGAGCGATTTCTTTAATATCAACTAGTTCTTGCATTAGGGCTTCATCTATTTGAAGACGACCTGCTGTATCGATTAATATTAAATTAAAATTATTAAGCCTTGCATATTCTAGTGCTTTTTGTACAATAACTTGGGGCTTAGTTAATATTCCCATTTGAAAGACTTCAATATTTAGTTGTTTCCCAAGTTGAACTAACTGATTGATTGCGGCAGGACGATATATATCAGCCGCAACCATTAATGGTTTTAAATTATTATTTTTTCTTAAGTATGAAGCAAGTTTCCCAACATGTGTTGTCTTACCACTACCCTGTAAACCAACGACTAAAACAACACTTGTTCCACTCTTTTTTAGATTTATTGGGGCTGCTTCTTCTCCCATTAATTTTACTAATTCTTCATAAACAATTTTAACGACTTGATCACCAGGTGTCAATGACTTAAGTACTCTTTCACCTAAAGCTAAAGTTTTTACGTCATTAATAAACTGTTTAACAATTTTATAATTTACATCGGCTTCTAGTAGCGATACTCTAATTTCACGCATTGCATCATCAATGTCTTTTTCATTCAATTTTCCACGTCCTGTTAATCTTCTTAAGGACATTTGGATGCGCTCTGATAAACTTTCAAACGGCATTTTCTACTCCATTTCTCTAATTTCATTGATGATTTTAACACCATCTTCATTAGTATATTTTTCTAATTCATTTAATTTATTTTTAAGTATTCTATCATTTTGATATAAATGAAGTTTACTTTCATATTCTTCCAACTTTTCTATGGCATTTTTTAACGTATCCCATATAGCGTTGCGACTAACTTTTAGTTCTTCTGCAATCTCGCTAAGTGAATAGTCATTAGCATAATATAGTTCAAAAATTTCTCGTTGTTTTTCTGTTAAAAGTAATTGATAATATCCATATAAAATATTATATAGATCTTTTTTTTCAAGATCATTCATTGTCCTCGTCTCCATCTGTTGCAATGAATAATCCCCCAATATAGTCTTCGAGATCAAAGTATTCTAAATCTTCCATTTTTTCACCAAGTCCTACCATCTTAATTGGAATATTATATTTATCACGAATAGCAAGAACAATTCCGCCTTTACTTGTGCCATCAAGTTTGGTTAGTATTACGCCTGTTACTTGTGTTGCTTCAAGAAAGGCTTCAGCTTGTGATAATCCATTTTGACCAGTTGTAGCATCAATTACAAGAAGAGTTTCTTGTGGTGCTCCTTCTATTTCTCGGGAGATAACTCGATGCATTTTTTCTAGTTCCTTCATTAAGTTAGCTTTATTTTGAAGACGTCCCGCCGTGTCACATAGTAAAACGTCATATCCTTCATTTTTGGCTTTTTGCGTTGCATCATAGATTACACTTGAAGGATCTGATCCACTTACTTTAGTTACGATATCAACACCTACTCTTTGAGCCCAAACCTCAAGTTGGTCTATAGCACCTGCTCTAAAAGTATCGCCCGCCGCTAGTAATACTTTTTTTCCTTCTTTTTTAAGACGATAGGCAATCTTTGCAATCGTAGTAGTCTTACCTACACCATTTACTCCAACAAATAAAAAGACCGATAAACCATTAGGATTTAAATTTAGATTATTATTTACTACTTCGTTCTTTAAATATAGTTCAAACATTTTATCAACAATTATTGGCTGAAGTTCTGTAGCTGACTTTACTTTTCTTACTCTTTCATCTTCTTTTAAGGCATCAATAAAATCAAGCGTAGTTTCTACTCCAATATCAGCCATAATAAAAACATCGGTTAAATCATCGAATAAATCTTCTGTTATTTCATCATAACCAGAAAGAACAGCTTTAAGTTTACCCAATAAACCTTTACGGGTTTTTTTCATTCCAAGATTATATTTATTACTTTTTTCATTTTTTGGTTTCTTTTTAAATATATCAAATAGGCCCATACTTATACCTCTTTTCATTTTTTTATTATACTATATTATTATATTTTTTTCAAGAGAATTAAATGTACAAAATAAAAATCAGGTGGGGGGATACCACCTGATAGGAAGGGATTGTGGATAACCACAATTTGTAGGGGATATGCGCAACGTATCTCAACGTTGCATCCATATTATAGCATATTAAAAACAAAAATGCAAGTATTTTTATTTTTTTTCGACATATTTTTATTTACGTTTGAATTTTAATTTATTTAGAGCTTCATTTGTTTTGCAGTGTTCATTACCGCAACGAATAACACCATTATCATCGATCATTGGACTACCACATACTTCACATTTTTCTTCTAGGGGAATTCCCGAATAGGTTGCTTTACATTCAGGGAAACGGCTACATGCATAAAACTTTGTTCCTTTTGATCTACCTCTTGCACTAACACGTTCTACAATTTCGCCAAGACCACATACTGGACATACAACATGGGTTGATACAACTTCTTTTGGTTCTTTCTTTTTAATATATTTACAATGTGGATAGCCTGAGCAAGCTGTAAACTCTCCATATGGTCCACGTCTAATGAGAAGTGGTAACCCACATACTGGACAAATCTCATCAGTCATTTTAGGGTAAATCTTTACCATATTATCACGTGCATTTTCAATAAGCGGAGCAAACATATCATAGAATTTCTTTAATTCTTCGTACCATACAGCTTGTCCTTCCGCAATCTTATCTAATGTTGTTTCCATCTCTGCTGTATACTTCACATTTATGATATCTTTAAAGAAGAGATCTAGTTGTTCACTTGTAAGTCTTCCTTGTTGCGTTGGCACAAAGGTACGTTTATCCATTGAAACATAGCCACGAGCTCTTAATGTTTCCATTGTTAAAGCATAAGTTGAAGGACGTCCAATTCCTAGTTCTTCCATTTTTCTGATTAATCTAGCTTCTGTATATCGATATGGAGGAGCTGTAAACTTTTGTTCCGTATCAATGCTAATTAGTTTTAGAGTTTCATCAATTTCTAAATCTGGTAATTTTTCAATTTTTTCTTCATTATCAATACTTGATTCTTCATAAACGGTCAAAAAACCATCAAATAATACTTTTTCACCCGTAAGATTAAATAAATAACCATTATTAGTGATATCAACAACTGTATTTTCAATCGTTGCATCTGCCATTAAAGCCGCAATGGCACGATTATAAATTAATGAATATAGTTTGTATTCATCAGCCGCAAGATATTTCTTTATGCTTTCGGGAGTTCTTTCTAAATTGGTTGGTCGAATTGCTTCATGGGCATCTTGTACATTTTTACCTTTTGTAGTTGCTTTTTTAATTCCTTTATAATACTTTGAACCATATTTATTAGTAATGTATTCTTTGGCACTCTTAACAAATTCATCTGATAAACGAATAGAGTCAGTACGCATATATGTGATTAAACCTACACGTTCTTTGCCGAGTTCAATTCCCTCATAAAGTTTTTGGGCAATACTCATTACACGTTTGGCATTATAGTTAAACTTAACTCCCGCATCTTGTTGAAGGGTAGAGGTAATAAATGGTGGTTTAGAAATACGTGGATGAACTTTTTTAGTAATATTACTTACAACATATCCGTTTTCATCTAAGGCATTTACAACTTTTTGGGCTTCTTCTTCATTATGTAGTTCTATTTTAGCATCTTTTGTTCCCACAAATTTTGCATGTAAATTATAGGTTACATTACCAAGTTGTTTTTCTAAATTAGCATATATATCCCAATACTCAGTCTTATCAAAGGCTTCAATCTCTTTTTCACGATCTACAATTAATTTAAGGGCAACCGATTGAACACGACCTGCCGACTTTGATCCAATTTTTTGTTGTAACAAACCAGATAAACGAAATCCAATAATACGATCTAGGATACGCCGTGATTCTTGGGAATGTACTAAATCCATATCAATTTTTCGATCGTTAGAGATTGCGGCAAGAACAGCGGTTTTAGTGATTTCATTAAATACAATTCTTGATACTTTTTCTTCTGGTAAATCAAGGACTTCACTTAAATGCCAACTTATGGCTTCACCTTCGCGGTCAGGGTCGGTCGCTAGATATACATGGTCAGCCTCTTCTGCATCCTTTTTTATTCCCCTAACCACATCCATTTTATCTTGCAAAAGTGAATACTCGGGTTGGAAATTATTTTCAATATCAACACCAAATCCACCTTTTCCTTTAATCTTTAAGTCACGAATATGACCAACGCTTGAATCTACTTTATAATCACTACCTAAATATCCGGCAATAGTCTTACATTTTGCAGGAGATTCTACTATTAGCAATTTCATGTTAACACCTCAAATTCACAAAAATTATATCATTAAGATTTTCACTTGTCAAAAAAAAAGAAATAATTCTTTTATATAAAATAAATATTAATTACATTATCAAAATATTACTATATATTATATCTTTTCCTTGTTTATTAAATCAATTCATCATTTTATCTCATTTGCAATTTAAAAGGTGCTAAATATAATACTTAACACCTTTGATATTAAATTTATTAAACTCTTTATAGAATATTCAAATTAGACAATTAAAATAGTTTTTCTTGTTCATAATGTTCTTGATTAATTACGGATTTAACTGGACCATAAGTTTTACGATGAACAATTGATATACCATATTTTTTTAAAGCTTCACGATGCATTTTAGTAGGGTATCCCTTATTTTGTTTAAATCCATATTGAGGATACTTTTGATCTAGTTCAATCATAAAATCATCTCTTGCTTCTTTCGCAATAATGCTTGCACATCCAATCATAAAACTTAGTTCATCCCCTTTGATGATAGCTTGATGAGGAATCTCTAACTCTAGTGGCATTGCGTCAATCAAAACATAATCAGGTTTAATGCTTAGTTTAGATAAAGCTTCTTGCATTGCTTTTTTGGTGGCTTCATATATATTTATTTCATCAATTATTTTTTCATCAATAAAACTGATGCCGATAGCTAGGGCTTTTTCCATTATTTCTGCTTTTAATTGTTGCCTTTTTTTATGGGATAATTTTTTTGAATCAGTTACCCCTTCAATGTAGCATCCTTTTGGCATTATAACTGCACAGGCAACAACAGGACCTGCTAAAGGGCCACGCCCTACTTCATCGATCCCCGCAATATATTCATATCCTTCTTCGTAGAGTTTCTTTTCATATTGATAGTTATCATTAATTTTCTTCATCATTTAACCACTCTAACGTAATTTTCCCATACATATTATTTCTAAATTCTTGCAATACAAATTTTGCGGCTGAATCAAGGTCTTCTTCCTTATTATTATATAGTAAATTTTGTTCTTTCGCGATTTCTTTGAGACATGCATCGCTATCTATAGAAAACTCTTTATTATATCTTGTATATAAAGCTTTAGGATATTTATCATATAAAAACCTTATTAAGTACTTTCCTACTTCCTCAATAGGTAATATATTATCATTTATTGCGCCAGTAACCGCAAGATTAAGGCCAATTTCTTCATTTTCAAATTTAGGCCATAAAACACCTGGAGTATCTAATAACTCTAGATTTTGATTAATTCTAATCCACTGTTGATTCTTCGTAACACCTGGTTTATCACCAACAAATGTTACCTTCTTTCCTACTAAAGCATTGATAAGTGTGGATTTACCAACATTAGGAATGCCTACCATCATCGTTTTGATTGGTCTTGGTTTTAACCCCTTTTTTGCATCACTTTCACGTTTAGGAGCCATAATTCTTTCAAGTTCTTTTAAAACTTGCTTGATATCTCTTGATGAACGTGCATCAATCGCTATGGCATTAATTGATTTACTCTTATAATAATTAATCCACTTTATCGTTTGACTATCATCTGCTTTGTCTTTTTTGGTAAGTACATATAGTGTTCTTTTATTTTGTAATATTTTACTTAATTCAGGATTTATCGATGCTTTAGGAATTCTTGCATCTAATAATACAATAACAACATCAACTAACTTTACTTTTTCATTAATTTCACGAATGGCTTTAGCCATATGCCCAGGATACCACTGAATCATTTTATCTTCCCCCATGGAATTATTCCTTTAAGATGGCACTTTGCAACACCGACAATATTCTTTTCAGGAATTAATCCAATTAATCTACTATCTTTGCTTCCACCATCATGACGATTATCTCCCATTACAAAATAATATCCCTCAGGTATGACAAAACTATTTTTTATCTCGTTATTTTCTTTATATCTAAAATTACCATAAAAATTTGAAGAGTTAGAAACAGAAATACTATCTAAATAATCATCAGGGAAAAATGATTCATTAACCACCTCACCATCAATTGTTAATACTTTATCAATCCATGTTACTGTTTGTCCTGGAAGTCCGATTATTCTTTTAATATAGTATGAGGATTCAAATACTTCGAAATTATCCTCAGGCGTTACTTTTAATACAACAACATCAAATTGATCAATATTATCAAGATAAGAGACTAAAACATTTTCACCATTATCAATAGTTGGATTCATAGAAGTACCCGTAATCGGCGTTATTACAAAAATATAACTATAACAAAATACCGCAATTGTTGCGCAAATAGGTAGGATCATTCCCCAATCTAAGCAATTAAAGATTGTTTGCTTTATTTTAAAAGATAATTTTGAAGTAATTTTTTCCATTTGACTTGGAAATAACGTTTGCGCAATAATGAATAAAACCCCAATACTTGCAATAATATAACAAATTATCATTACAATATCAATGTATTTAATAGTTTCAAGAGTTTTGATTTCTTCACCATAAATATTAATATGACGTTTTGAAGAAGAGATTAAAGGGTAAATTATACTACATATTACAAATGCTAATAAACGATTTATTATTTTTGACTTAAGGGTCAAACGATCAACTACCCCGTTATGATATGAAAAATAATTTATTAGATACGTCTCATTTTTCATATAATATACTCCTTTCTTTCTTTAATTAAAACTTATCATAATTAGTTAATATTTCTTCTAGTTCAAGTTCACTAACAAGAACTTCTCTTTGTTTACCTTTAACTGCTTGGCTTAATACACCAAGTTGTTCTAAGGCAACTAAAATATCGTTTACACGATTAAATCCCATTCCAAATTCACGTGATAAACTATTGTTTGAAGCATTTTTATTTCTAACAATATAGTATGCCACTTCCTCAAATCTTGGGTCATCTAAACCAGTTGAACGAGAACTATTTTGTGCTAGTTGTCTACTAGTTGTAGATTGACGGACTTCCTCAAGCGTAACAATATAATTACAAGTATTATTTTCACGTAAAAAGTTGATTACTTTACGGATATCCGCATTTCCAACAAAGGCACCTTGAAGACGTTTTTCCGTTCTTCCTGCATACTTAATTAACATATCACCATATCCTTCAAGTTTTTCAGCTCCACCTTTATCAATGATAACTTTTGAATCGACAAAGTTTGATACTTTAAATGCAATTCTCGTATCAAAGTTGGCTTTGATGTTTCCACTAATTGATTCATTCGTTGGTCGTTGTGTAGCTAGAATAACATGAATACCGGCAGCACGGGCTTTTGCGGCAATCTTTTGGATTTGTTCTGCTACTTCATCATCAACCCCCGCAAACCAATCACCAAATTCGTCAATAATTACAACTATATATGGTAATTTAGACTTTTTCTCTTCAACTAAACGTTTATTTAATTCCGTGAAATCTTGTTCTCCATAATATTGGAAAACTTCATAACGTCGTTCCATCTCCTCATATACCCAACCTATTCCAGCAGGAAAATCGGATTTATCCGTAATTATCGGCATAGCTAGATGAGGAATTCCTTCATATGGACTTAACTCAATACGTTTTGGATCCATAAGAACTAAACGTAAATCACGAGGACTAAAATTATATAGTAAACTTAAAATAATGGTATTTAAGCATACACTTTTTCCTGATTTGGTCGTTCCTGCAATTAAACAATGTGGCATCTCCGCAATATCACATATCATTGGAATTCCATAATTATCACGTCCAATTACAATTGGAATCTTTCCTTTATATGAACGATACTCTTTTGATGCTAAGATATCTCCTAGATGAACCGTATGACGATACTCTTTCTTTTTGGGAACTTCAACCCCCGCAAATGGTTTACCAGGAATTGGGGTTTGAATTAAGATACGTTCTGCTTCTAAATACATCGCTAGATTGGCTTCACAATTTTTGATTGTATTAACATTAACACCAGGTGATACTTTAATCATAAATTGAGTGACCGTAGGACCAAAGATGTACTCAACAACTTCTGCTTTAATTCCAGAATCTTTGAGGGTTTGATTAATAATTTGCTTTTGACGTTCTGCTTCTGATCTATCGTCATTTTCATTACTTCCCCCTCTTGTTAATAAGTCAAGTTTAAAAGGAATATATTTAGTTATTTTAGGAGCAGGAATATCGACCACAGGATTGCGTTTTGCACTAATATTAGCTAAATTGGGATTGGTTGATACTCTAGGTCTATTTGTTTCAACTGGTTTTTTTACTACTTTTGGTTCTGTAATCGTTGGTTGAGATGCTTCTGTTGGTTGTTCATCATATCGATTGTCGAATATATCTTCCGGTAAATCCTCAATTGACGCCGTACTTTCTTCATTTATTGGTACATACTCACCTCTTACACTAGGAGTTTTAGGATATCTACCAATAAAGGGATCACTTTCTTCATCATTTGTAATATTATTAGAAGGAGATATGATATTAAAGGGATCGACTTTTTCAAAATGTTCATTTTCTTCTTCCTTATCAATAGAAAAAGGATCAACATTTGTGAAGTCTTCGTCTTCTTCATTCGTTTCGCTTACTTCTTGCTTTTTGGTATTATGATTAGGAAAACGCGAAGGATCAACCGGATTATTAGGTCTTATTGCATCATATGTCGAAGGATTACGATGATATCCAATATTTTCATTATATCTATGATTGGGTTGTTTGCCATAATGAGGAGATATAATATAATCATCTTTAGGCTTATTTTCTTCTTCTTGTTTTCTTTCTTCTTCTGTTGTTACTCTATAAACATAAAATTCCCTTTTTCTTGTTTCTTTTTCACGCATAGTTAGTCGTTATCTCCTTCTATATTATTAATTGTTTGTTCAATTTCTTCTTGATATAAAGTTCTTTCTTGATTAAAAATGGCTTTACTATATGTTTTATTAGTTTCATCACCAACAATATCAATAATAACTAAACATATTTTTTTAATTGCTAAATTAATTGTTGTACCCATAACTAATTTTTTTATCCAATATATGGGATTAGCGTAATTGACTATTCCCATCATTATTTTTTTAAATTTGTTTGTTACTGGATTATTAATTGTTTTGACAACTTTATTCTCATTAATTTTCTTTTGAATATCAATGATTTTAATAATCTGTGAAATGGTCATATTCTTAAAAGGTCTTAAAACTGGACTATCAAATACTTTTTCAATACGATAAGATAGATAACGTAAAAATAAGATTAATTCAGAAATACTTAATTCATATAAAGGATACTTGGAATGCGGATAGTATGATGAAGCTACAATATTAACCGTTTCCATAATAGCAGGCCCAAGTGATTCAAATCGTTCTTTAATGGTTAATCCATCGGTTTCTTTGACAAAGTTTTGTTTAATGATTTCGATATCTTGCTTAATTTTAGTTTCATCCGTATCAAGATTTAGTTCTTTATCAATTCTTACTTGCTCTTTCGCATTCAAAGAAGTGATAATTAACACACCATATATAGTTGAACAAATAACAAAGCCCAAGATAATCCCAGTAAGTAAGATAAATAAAGTTTGCCAGGTAAAAGTTTGAGCTAGTTTTTCAAAAAAAGAGGTAAAAAAATTATCAATATCTTTAATCGATAATAAGTACATTGATTTTACCTCCTAATCTTTCTTTTATTAATTTTACTACAAATTTAGAAAAAGTGCAACAAATAGAATAATAAAAAATTGCTTACTACAAATAAACATAACTATCGTATTAAGATTACAATTTACTTAGTTTTTATTTGCTTTTTTTTACATAATAAGTTATAATATATAAAAAAAGGAGATAAAAGATGACACCATATTTAATTGTACTAGACTTAGATGGAACCTTAATGCAAGACTTTAGCACATATGATCAAGAAACATTTGATTATTTAATTAAACTAAGAAAACAAGGTCATATCATAATGCTTGCAACGGGAAGACCATTTAGATCTAGTTATTTTGTTTATAAATTATTAGGTTTAGATACTCCTTTAATCAATTATAATGGTGCAAGAGTTACTAATCCTTTAGATAGTACTTTTCCTATCACCGATTTAAGAATTGATAAAGATGACTTAATTGAAATTATTAATCACATCAGACCTCATCTAATTAATGTCTTTTGTGAAATAATTGATGATATATATGTTATGGAATATAATGAAGAAATTCACCCCTTTCTCCACGTTGATGGGGGAATGCTACATGTAGGAGAAATTAAAGATATTCTTCCTGGTAAACCTAATGGTGCTTTATTTTTTATAAAGAAAAATCACATCTCAGCATTTGAAGACTATATCCATAATGAATACCATGGCAAGCTTCTCTCCCGCTATTGGTCAGTTGATAATTATCATATTGTAGAGATATACAATCCGTTAGTTGATAAGAAAACTGGTTTTATTGAAGCAATGAAGTATTATCAAATTCCATATGAAAATACAATTGCAATTGGGGATGGTCACAACGATATTGGTTTAATTGAAAGTGCTAATATCGGTGTTGCGATGGGAAATGCACATCCTGATTTAATAAAAGTTGCAAAATATGTAACGGATGATTGTCAACATCAAGGAGTACTTAAATTTTTAAAATCTTTTTTTGAAGAAAAAGTGAGAAATTAATCTCACTTTTTTCTTATAAAGGTAGGCTATCAATTAGTTTTGTAAAAGCTCCTTTAGCATCACTTAATGATGTTTCTAAATCACAAATAGTAGGTACGATTGGATAAACTGAAGCTTGGTCCGTTTCTATTTCAGCTATTCCGGTAACAATAATTAGTTTTTTAGGATGATATTCCATAATCCCTTTAATGATTTTACCATCTAAAGTTTGTTGATCAAACTTACCTTCTCCTGTAATAATAATATCATATTCTTCACACATTTTTGCAAAGTTAATAAGGGATAAGATTTTTTCACTTCCATTTATTATTTTAGCTTTAATAATGCGATTGAAAGCAAAGCCAACTCCTCCAGCTGCACCTTCTCCTTTTTGATCTATAGAATTACTTCCAAATAGTTGTTCTTCCACTATCTTACTAAAGTGTGAAATGTTTGACTCAAGGATAGCTAAATCTTCTTCTTTTGCACCTTTTTGTTTAGCAAATACATATATTGCTCCCTTTTCACCTAATAAAGGATTAGTAACATCAGTTAATACTTCAATTTGAATATTACTAAGTAAAGTTTTAACAGAGCCAACTCTAATTTTATCAACTTCAGATAATTTTTGATTGTTTAATCTACTCAATAGTTCATCATTTTTATTATAGAAAGAAGCTCCCATCGCTTCTAGCATTCCACTTCCCGCATCAGAACTTGCGGAACCACCGATTCCAATCACAATCTTTTGAGGATGGTGTGTTTCAACAACATACTTTATTTGTTCACCAAGTCCATATGAACTAGCCTCAAATGCATTTAATTCCTCTTTCTTCAGATTTTGAATACCACAACATTCAGCCATTTCAAGATATGCTGTTTGATTTTTTTCATCATATAAGTAACGGGCATTATGTACTCTAAATAAAGCATCATTAACTTGACATGAAAAAAACGAAATTTTTGTTATGGCATATATTGTATCAAGAAAGCCATCGCCACCATCAGATATTGGAAGTGTATCAACTAAGTATCCTTTGGAAGTTAATACCTGTTTGACAATTTCATTTGCTTCTTTTGATGTCATCGTTCCTTTAAAAGAATCAATTAAAGTCATTATTTTCCCTTTATGTTCTTCCTTTTGTTTGATTTTACCAAAGAAATCATGTTTAAAAATATTAGAAATATGTTTATATAAGAATAGGGTTGCCAAACATACCGCTGATGCTACAACTACATTAAAAGGTAGTGCACCAAATAACAAATATTTTGATAAATAATTAGATTCATTTACCGATGGAATTACCTTAGCAATTACAGGAAGAATCTTATCTAAACCAAGAACCCTAACATAGATTGGCATTGTAAATAGATTTGATAAAGTACCTGATAGTACCCACATTAAAAAGGCTACTCCTACCGCAATATATCCACCTTTTTTATTACGATTAAAATGATAAATTGTAGCGGTTGGTACGATTGTTAAGGTTCCAATAATTAAGTCTGCAATTTCACCAACAAAACCTGTACTAGATGTAATCATTCCAATCAAGCATCGTAAAACAACAATAACAAATGCATCAATAGGACCAAACATCAATCCAGCTATAATAATTACCATCATTGAAAAATTAACCTTTAAAAAGGATGGGAAAAAAGGAAGGGGAAAACTAAAATGATATAGAACTATTGATATTGCCGCAAAAATTCCAACTTTGGTTATTCTATTGATTAATATTCTTCTTTTATTCATATATCCTCCTAATTTTTTAAAAAATAAAATTAAAAAAATGCCCCTAAGGGCATGTTAAAAAGCAGATATTATATATCTTCTTCCATCTAGACTATACTATCGGTTTTGGAATTTCACCAAATCATGCCTAAGCTCGTGGACTTTACCACCGGTCGGGAATTTCACCCTGCCCTGAAGTTGTATATATATAATACATCATCTAAATAATTTATTCAATCTATTTACTTTTTTTATTTTTTGAATCAAGTTCTTTCGCAATCTCCATTTTTAGGTTTTTTTCGATTTCTTCTTCCTTAATTAAGTTTTGCGCAATACCTCTGATTCCTTCGTTTATTTTTTTCTTTTTATTTGTCATTTTTTTCACCCCATAATACATATGAGGTATTTTTTTTATTTATTCATTATTTAGTACTTTTTTTATATCTTGGTAGCTATATCCTTTAGCTAGTAATGATGTTACTATTTTATTCTTATCTTGATTTTTAGCAAGAAGTTTTCGATAGTCATTCCAAAGATTTTCTAAAGAATCCTCTTGAAACTCTAAAGATGAAACTACTTTATTGATAATATCAGCATTATATCCATTACGTGAAAGTTTTTGATAAATTAATTCTTTACTTTTTTTCACCGGATATTTCGATTGTAATACTAAACTTTTTTTAGCTATTTCTAATGCATTGGCAAGTTGAATTTCATAATCATATTTTGAAAGATATTTGTAGGTTAGGCCTTTGTCAATCCCCAGATTATCTAACTGATATGAAATTAAAAGGGGACCTTTTTTATTTTTTATTCCTTCTTCAATAAAGGATGCAACATATTTTTCATCATCTAGATATTTAATTTGCTTTAATCTTTTGATTATATCTTCAATAAGGTCTAACGATACTTCTTTTTTACGAAGGTATTCTCTTACCTCTTTTTCGGTTCGAGGTTTATAATCAATAAAACTTAATACTTTATCAAATAAGTAATCGTTATTACTACTTGATACAATTTTTTTCCAAGTTTCCTCATCAAAAATAGTACCTTTTATAATACGATTATTTACAATACAATCTTCTGTAAGTTTAACAGGTAGTTCATTTTCGCTTGAGTATACTAAATAATGCTTACCTTTTTTTTCAATTTTAAAGATTTTAACTTCGCTCATTAGTTATCCTCAATATCAGGAGTAAGTTCTGGTGTAAATCCTTCCCCATGAACCTCACATGCCTTCGTTACATATACAAAGGCTTTTTCATCTATTTGATGAATTAATTCTTTCATCTTATAGAATTCTTTATTCGACATTACACATACCAATAGGGTTTTATCATCATCAGTATATCCACCTTTTGCATTCACCACTGTAACTCCTCGTGCTAAAATAGCAAATATTTTCTCTTTAATTTCCGTTGGTTTTGAAGTTACAATGTTTACACATCTTGAATTGAAACCACTAAAAATTATGGCATCCATTACATAACCAGATATGTAGATAAACATAACTCCATATAAAATCGTATAAACATCTTTGAAAAGAATACCTGAGGTAACAACAATTGTTCCATCAATCAATATTAAACTTATGGAAAAAGGCATTTTAAAGTATTTTAAGAAAATTCTTTGAATAATGTCAACACCACCGGTAGATGAACCATTACGTAAGACAATACCAAGTCCTAAACCTGAAGCTACCGATCCGACAATAACAATAACTAAGTAAGCACCAGCGGTTAATATTTTAGTATCAACACCCGTTGTATTAACTATATCTGATAAGTTTGGTAAAACACCTTTTAATAAATTTTTATATATAAGTTCAAATAAAAATGAGTAGATGGGATATACAACAGATGCATAAACCGTTTTTAAGAAAAACTCTTTATTAACAAATATTAGGGCAAAAACAAGCAAAATTAAATCAAGAATAAGAATATATAAAGATGAAGAAATATTTGTAAAACTACTGATAACAGTTGATATTCCCATTACCCCTCCAACAACGACTTTGTTTGGATCTAACAAAAGGGAATAGGCAGCAGCCATTAACATGATACCAAAATTTATTGATAAAAATTCACGCAAATGTCGTTTAGAAAAAAATGATTTCTTTTTCATTTACTTTACCTCTTTATTATACTTCAAATATGCATCGATAAACATATCTAAGTCACCATCTAAGACAGCACTTGGATTAGGGGATTCTACTTGGGTCCGATGGTCTTTTACCATTGAATATGGATGAAGTACATAACTTCTTATTTGACTTCCAAATCCATTCTCTGATAACTCTCCCCCTATATTTTTTAATAGTTTTTCTTGTTTCTCAACTTCAAGTTGATAAAGTTTAGACTTTAATACTTGAAAAGCACGTTCTCGATTTTGAATTTGACTTCTTTGATTTTGACATGAAACAACAATACCAGTTGGTAAATGGGTAATTCTAACCGCCGAATCGGTTTTATTGATATGTTGTCCACCTGCTCCACTTGAACGATAGGTGTCAATTTTAATTTCATCCATATTGATGTTTACATCAATTGAATTATCTACTTCTGGAGTTACGTTTACACCTACAAAGCTAGTATGACGTCTCGCATTACTATCAAAAGGAGAAATTCTAACCAAACGATGAACACCTTTTTCTCCTTTTAAAATACCATATGCGTTTGTTCCTTTAATCAAAAAAGTTGCACTTTTTAATCCCGCTTCGGTAGCTTCTTCATAATCGATTAATTCAAATTCATAGTTATTTCTTTCCGCATATCTTTTATACATCCGATATAACATTAAAGCCCAATCTTGTGATTCTGTTCCTCCTGCTCCTGGATGTAATTCCATTATGGCATTCATATGATCATATGGTTCATTTAGCAATTGTTCAATTTCAAATTTTTCTAATTTGATATTAATATTTTTAATTAAATCAGTTGCTTCTTCGTTTAAATCATCATCATTTAGTTGGATTATTACTTCTAGATCATCAATATTACTTTTTAAAATACTAAATTTACTGATTATTTCTTTCATTTCATTATTCTTTTGAAGAAATTGGGTTGCGAAAGTCGGATTATCCCAAAAGTTCGCTTGACTCATTGTTTGTTCATTCTCGGATATTTTTTGCTTTAATTTTTCTATTTGCAATACTTTATCCAATGCATCTATTCGCGTTTTAAAATCTTCAAAAGTTTTTACGATTTCAAATCTTTCCATAAATCCTCCTAGATTATTTTTCCTTTAATCCCTACGATAGTATTATTATCCAAAACATCATTCAATACAACAGTACCAGCACCAATTTTTACATTATTACCAATTTTAATATTACCTAAAACTTTGGCACCACACCCGATAGTCACATTATTACCAATAGTTGGATGACGCTTATGTTCTTTTATCTTGCCGGTTGTACCTAAGGTTACACCTTGATAGATAGTGCAATCATCACCTATGATTGTTGTTTCTCCGATTACCACACCAGAGCCGTGATCAATAAATAATCGTTTACCAATGATAGCAGCTGGATGAATATCGATGTTAGTCCTTTTCCTTACTAAGTACATTATATAAGATGCCAAAAGTTTTAGATTGAGTTTTCGATACAAAAAACTCGCAATACGAAACCAAAACATCGCTTTAAATCCAGGATAACAAAGGATGATGTGAATCGTACTACGAGCGGCTTGATCTCTTTCTTTTATCGATTTAAAGTATTTAGACAGTAACATCACCCAGATAGCGATCGACACCATCTGGAACAATAACTACAATTTTTTGGGATGGATTTTCTTCTAATAGTTGGTTAGCGACATAAATAGAGCTTGCTGCTGATAAACCAACATATAAACCTTGTTTTAGTAATTCATGCCAATAATTATATATCTTAGATGCATCAACCAATTTTACAATTGCATCTTTCTTTAAATATAGTTTAATAATTGGTGATAGAAAATTAGCACCAATACCAGGTATTAGTTTATCTGGAAAAGAGTTTGTCATATCTGTTTTAGTAATATATGAATAAACCATGTTTGCATATGTTGGTTCAACCCCAACAATCTTAGTGTTTAACTTCATAATTTCTAGCATATTCGAGATTCCAAGGAAAGTTCCCCCTGTACCAATTCCTGCTACAATCGTATTTACATCTGGTAAATCTCTTACAATCTCTTTTAAAGTTTTATAGTGAGAAATTACATTATACTTTGAACCAAATTGATCTAAATAATAGTATCCTTTTTTCTTGGCAAGAGATTCTGCTTTTTTAACAGAACCCTTCATTCCATCTTTAACATTGGTTAAAATAAGTTTTGCGCCTAAGGCTTTTATTCTTTTCTTTCGTTCATTCGTCATATTTGATGGCATAACAATAATTGCATTTAAACAATATTCTTTCGCAAAATACGCAAGAGCAATTCCCATATTGCCACTAGTCGCACATGTAAAGCTGTCTCCTTTATTTAATATGCCATTCCTGACTAATCTTTCAAGCATTAATCCTGCAGGTCGATCTTTTATCGAACCACTTGGATTATAGTTTTCCATTTTTAAATAGAGATTATTCCATTTTAATAATGGAGTATTTCCTATTATTTTTGATAATTGGTAGTATAACAAAATAATCCCCCTATCTTTCGTTCATACCACAACAATGTTTATACTTTTTACCACTGCCACATGGACATGGGTCATTACGACCGACTTTTGTATTCTTATTGACAACTGGTTTCTTTTTGACTGGTTCATCGTTACCAGCATTTGTTCCTGTAGGTTTAGCTACTTCTTCACGTTGTAAATTGTCACGTACTTGAGCACGACTTACAATAGTAACAACTTGACTTTCAATATTATCAATTAATTCATTAAACATATCAAATCCAATACTTTGATACTCACGTAATGGATTGATTTGTGCATATGATTTTAATCCAATACTTTGACGAAGAGCACTCATCTGATCAATGTGATCCATCCAGTATTCATCGACTACTTTTAGAAGAACAACTCGCATGAATTCTTGATACATTTCTGCTGGAATTTGTTCTTTCTTACTATTTAAGTTTTCTATTAATTTATCATGAACCATTTGTTGGGCTTGTTCAACTTTTACTCCATTGAAGTCGGCATCTTCAAAGGTACCTAGATTAAAATATCGTCCACAAAATTCTTTTAAGAAACGTTCAGAATCAATTATTCCTTGTTTACTATCCGGATCTTGGAAGGTTGGAACAGCCTTTCTTACAACCGCATCAATCATCTTTAAGATAATTGGTTCAACATCATCAAGGAAAAGAATATCTTTTCTTTGACCATAAATAATCTCTCTTTGTTTTCTTAATACTTCATCATATTCAACAACTGATTTACGACGATCAAAGTTGAAACCTTCAATCTTACGTTGTGCACTTTCAACAAATTTACTAAATAATTTCATTTCAAGTGGAGTTTCATTACCTTCATCATCAGGATCAGCAATCATACTAAGAACTCTTTCGAATCTTTCACCACCAAAACGAACCATTAATTCATCTTTAGTCGAAATGTAGAATCTACTATAACCTGGATCGCCTTGACGTCCACTTCGACCACGTAACTGATTATCGATACGACGTGCTTCATGACGTTCTGTTCCAATAACCGCAAGACCACCAAGTTCAACAACACCTTCACCTAGTTTAATATCTGTACCACGACCAGCCATATTTGTCGCGATAGTTACTGCCCCTTTTTGTCCGGCTTTCGCAATTATTTCTGCTTCTTTTTCATGTTGCTTAGCATTCAAAACATTATGAGGAATGCCATAACTCTTTAGGATTTTTGATAGTAATTCACTTGTTTCAATTGAGATTGTACCAACTAGAATAGGTTGTCCTTTTTCATGGCGTTCTTTTATTTCTTTTGCGATTGCTTTATATTTTGCTTCAGTTGAGCGGAATAATAGATCAGGTGCGTCATATCTAATAACCGGTTTATTAGTTGGAATTTCAACAACAAACATATTGTATATATTTCTAAACTCTTCTTCTTCCGTTTTAGCAGTACCAGTCATCCCAGATAGTTTATGATACATTCTGAAATAGTTTTGGAAAGTAATTGTCGCAAGCGTTCGTGTTTCTTTCTTAATTTCTACGCCTTCTTTGGCTTCAAGAGCTTGGTGTAGACCTTCACTATATTGTCTTCCATGCATTAAACGACCAGTAAATGGATCGACGATAATAACTGTTCCTTCTTGTACAACATAGTCTACATCTCGACTCATAATATAGTTTGCTCTTAATGCATTATCGATATGATGAACCAAACTTACATAGCGTACATCATAAATATTGTCAACACTAAAATAGCGTTCTGCTTTCTTCATTCCGTTTTCGGTAAGGGAAATATGTTTATCTTTTACATCTATTTCATAATCACCATCGGGATTAGCTTCGTTAGCTTCTATTAAGTTCTTTACAAAGGTGTTAGCTTGAATATAAAGGTTAGGTCCTTTCTTAGCTCCCCCAGAAATAATTAATGGCGTTCTAGCTTCATCAATTAAAATCGAGTCAACTTCATCGACAATGGCATAATTCAAAACGGGACGTTGAACCATCTGTTCTTTATATATAACCATATGGTCACGTAGATAATCAAATCCAAGTTCATTATTTGTTGAGTAAGTAATATCACAATTGTATTGTTCTCTTTTTTCCTCAGCACTTAATTCACGTAAATTTAGACCAACGGTTAAACCTAAAAACTTGTGTACTGCTCCCATCTCCGTTGCGTCACGTGTAGCAAGATATTCGTTTACTGTAACGATATGAACGCCTTCTCCTGATAGAGCATTTAGATAGGCAGGCATAACGCTTGTTAATGTTTTACCTTCACCAGTTTTCATTTCCGCAATATTACCAAAATGCATTGCGGCAGCACCTATGACTTGTACTTTAAAAGGGAATAACCCAAGAACTCTCTTTGATGCTTCTCGAACCGTCGCAAAAGCTTCAACAAGAAGCGAATCTAACGTTGCACCATTTTTTATACGTTCTTTAAATTCTGGGGTTTTGGCTTTTAGTTCATCATCTGTTAATTTTGCATATTCATCTTCTAAAGCTAGCACTTGATCGGCCAACTTTTCACATTTTTTAAACTCCTTATATGAAGGATCAAATAATTTTTTAAACATAGGACACTTCCTCTCATATTTATATATAATACCAAATTATGGAAAATTTTTCAAGTATTTATAATTATGAAAGTTAGTTTTTTCTATTGTCCTTCCATAATATGCATACTTTTACAATTTTGTCTGGGCATTATGCTTATTTTTTTGGTTATTTGTCTTTATTCGACATACTTTCTTGCAAAGAAAATTCACATCCACAATAATGTTGTCGATAAAGATTATATCTTTTTGCAAGTATAGTGGAGTCTAAATAACCATTTTCTTTTTTAAAATCTGAATATAAATACTTGCATTTATCTGTTGATAAATTCATACCTATTTCATTAATCCAACTACTATTTTTATGAGGACTAACGGATAATGTTGTTGTAAAATAATCGAATTTCTTTAAAATTGCTACTTCTTGCAGTTTTTTCATTCTAAATTTATAGCACTCATAACATCTAATACTTTTTTCCCCAAGATTAGCGTATTCACCAACTGAATCTAAGAAAACTTGATGATCATCATATTCTACTAATAAATCAACTTTAAATGGAAGTTGTTCTATTAGTTTTTTTTGATTTTCAAGTCTTAACTCAAATTCTTCGCTTGGATAAATATTAGGATTATAATAAAAAATAGTTATATTAAAGTATGGTTCTAATAAGTTAATAACATGTGTACTACAAGGGCCACAACAACTATGGAGTAATAAACTTGGTTTATAGTCTAATTTACTTATTTGTTTTAGTTCTTCTTTAAACTCATCATATGGTTTCATTTTTACATTCCTTTTTTAACATCTCTATTAAACATGAATATTTATCTATTTCACAATCTGCACAAGAATTTTCGACGACATTATGGTGCTGATTAAACCAGACTGTCTTTACCTTAAAAATAGATGCACCCTCAATATCATATTTATATTCATTTCCTATATACATAATATCACTTTCGTTTAAGTCTTGATATTTGTTTTTAATGTATTTAAACGCTACATTAAAAAAAAGAGGGCTAGGCTTTCGCATTAAATAATCAGCACTTGAGAAAACATCTATAAAGTAAGATAAAATATGTTGTTTACTCAATTCATATTTTAAGGCCTTTGAAGAGAAGCAACTATTACTTAGAATATAAACGTCAATATTATGTTCTTTAAAAAACTTAAGTAAAGGGACAACTCCTTCAATCAACTCATCAGTACATGCATAATCAATAAACGCTTGTTCAAGTAAATCATAATCTAAAGATTTTTTAAATCCTATCGTTTTATCGATATAATTTAAATAATTATGAAAGTTTATTTCAAAATTATCATTATCGCGTTTATTATATCCTAATTCACGTATTAATAGACTATCTAAGATTAATTGTTCTTCTTTTACTTGTTTAAGGCAATAGTTTTGATATATATATCTAAGTCCCTGTTCAAAATTAATAGCAAGATTGTTAATAACTGTTCCCCCTAAATCCATTACCACAACTTTGGGTAGCATTCTATACCTTCTTTCTATAAGCTTATTATATCATATTTTTGTATTTTTTTTCATTTATATGCAAAAAAAGGAGATAGATATAATCTATCTCTACAAATCTGATTTTTACTTTGGTTCAATTATTCCATATCCGCCATCTTGTCGAAGATAAACAATTGTTTGTTTATGGTTTTCTTCATTAATAAAAACATAAAAGTCATGGTCTAATAATTCCATTTGAGTAATAGCTTCATCAACTGTCATTACTGATAAATCGATTTTTTTACTCTTAATTTGGGTTTCCGTATTAGCTTGTTCTTCATTAGTTTTTTCAACTAAATCGCTAAAGTAATTTGCAATCCCTTCACGTTTACGAATAAATGAATTAACCTTTTGTTTATGTCGCAAGAGTTGTCGCTCAATTTTGTCAACTGAATTATCTACCGCAATATAAAGATTATCCCCCTTACTTTCTGCTCTTAAGATAATTTGTTTCATTGGAATAGTAATCTCAACTACTGTGTACTTTTCATAGCCTTTGCAAAGAACATTTGCAACTAAAGCTTCACTATTATTAAATAGTTTGTCAAGTGCCATTACTTTATCAGTAATATCTTGTCTTGCGGAAGGTGAAAGTTGAACTTGTCCGTTTCCTCTAATGTTTACTTTCATAATTTACAACTCCTTTTCATTTATTTTGGTAATAGATAGCATAGATATATCTATTACACTTATATTTTATCATATATTCTTATAAAATGCAAGAAGCTATAAATAATAATCTTTAATTTTTTATAAAAAAACATCATATCAAAAATGATATGATGTCAAAAGATTAGAATAAAATTATATGTGTTTAAAGAATCATATAAAGTGAAAAAAGTTTCAAATTCGTAATAGTCTTTAAACCAATATAGTGGTATTGATAATTTAAATAATTTTTGAATTAATGAATCAAACAACACTTCATTTTTTTCATATATTTCAAATATATAAAAAACTTGCCGTCCAATAATAATTGTTTTGAATCCCCTTTGATTCACTTTAATTATTTTTAGCATATCCCATATTGCCATAATCTATAACACTATACTTACTAATTTATTAGGAACCACAATAATTTTTTTGATTGTATTTGTTCCAATTAATTCTTTTATTTTTGGTCGAGCAAGGGCTATAGATTGTATTTCCTCTTTACTTAGTCCTGCATCAACTTCAATTTTATCTCTTACTTTACCATTAATTTGAACAACTATCGTAATAGTCGCTTCTTTTGCTAGTTCTTCACTATATGATGGCCATTTTTCATATGCTATTGTATTATTATGACCGAGCGATTGCCATATTTCTTCTGTAATATGCGGTGCTAATGGATTTAATATTTTAATGAATCCTTCCGCATACTCTTTTGGGAAAACTGTTTCTTTATATACAGCATTAATAAAAATCATCATTTGTGCAATCGCCGTATTGAACTTAAGACTTTCATAATCTTCTGTTACTTTCTTAATGGTTTGATGATAAATGGTTTCAAGATTTTTGTTTGGTTCGTCTTTGATTTTAGTATCTTCCATATATAAACGATATATGCGTTCTAAGAATTTACGCGAACCTTCTATACCAAATTTATCCCATGGTTTATCTGCTTCTAGTGGTCCCATAAACATTTCATATAAACGCATTGTATCAGCGCCATATTCTCGAACGATTGTATTTGGATCAACTACATATTCAGGATATCGTTTACCCATTTTGATACCATTAGATCCAAGAATCATTCCTTGATGAACAAGCTTCTGAAATGGTTCTTCGCATGCAACTATTCCTTTATCATATAAGAAGTTATTCCACATTCTTGCATATAACAAATGTCCCACCGCATGTTCAGGTCCACCGATATATAAATCAACCGGCATCCAATGTTTAATTAATTCTTTATCCGCAAGTGCTTCATTATTTTTTGGATCAATATATCTTAAGAAGTACCAGCTTGATCCTGCGCTACCTGGCATTGTTGATATTTCACGTTTTGCTGGTTTACCGTCAACCATTACGTTTACCCAATCAGTAGCTTTAGCTAATGGTGATTCACCGCTTTTACTTGGTTTATAGTTTTCAAGTTCAGGAAGAACTAAAGGAAGTTCATCATCATTTAAGGCTCTAGTTGTTCCATCTTCAAATGTTACAATAGGAATTGGTTCTCCCCAATATCTTTGACGAGCAAAAATCCACTCTCTAATTCGATAGTTAACTTTTTTACTTCCGATTTTGTTTTCTTCAAGGTATTTTATCATCGCATTTATTGCTTCTTCTTTAGAAAGACCATTTAAAAAATCAGAGTTAATATGTTTACCATCGCCAGTGAAAGCTTCATTTTCAATATTTCCACCTTCTAATACAGGTATAATATCAATGCCAAATTTTTTCGCAAAAGCATAGTCTCTTTCATCATGTGCAGGAACAGCCATTATCGCACCAGTTCCATAAGTTGAAAGGACATAATCTGAAATCCAAATAGGAATTTGTTTTTGATTTACCGGATTAATAGCATATGCGCCAATAAATACACCAGTTTTTTCTTTATTTAATTCCGTTCTTTCTAAATCTGATTTCTTTGAACATGCTTCAATATATGACAATACTTCTTGTTTTTTAGCCTCACTCATTATTTCTTTTACAAGGACGTGTTCAGGTGCAAGTACACAATATGTAGCACCAAATAAAGTATCACATCTAGTTGTAAAAACTGTAAATGTTTTATCTGTATTAGCTACTTTAAACTGAACATGTGCACCAACCGATTTTCCTATCCAATTTCGTTGGATTTCTTTGGTTGATTCAGGCCAATCAAGATTATCTAGATTGGTTAGTAATCTTTCAGCGTATTTTGGAATATCGATAACCCATTGTTTCATGTTCTTTCTAACAACGGGAAATCCTCCTCGTTCACTTTTACCATCGATTACTTCGTCGTTTGCAAGTACGGTACCTAATTCTTCACACCAATTTACTGGCATATCCACTTTTTTTGCAAGTCCTGCTTCATATAATTGTTTAAAAATCCATTGTGTCCACTTATAAAATGATGGATCACAAGTAGAAATTTCTTTATCCCAATCATAGGAAAAGCCTAGCATCTTAAGTTGAGTCTTAAAAGTTTCAATATTTTTACGCGTAAAACCATCGGGATGATTACCTGTATTTATTGCATATTGCTCTGCTGGTAAACCAAATGAATCAAAACCCATTGGATGTAAAACATTAAATCCTTGCATTCTTTTCATTCTCGATACAACATCAGTTGCGGTATATCCTTCGGGATGACCTGCATGTAGTCCTACTCCTGATGGATAAGGGAACATATCAAGAGCATAATACTTAGGTTTTGAAAAATCCCAAACATCGGTTTTAAAAGTATTATTTTGTTCCCAATAGTTCTGCCATTTTTTTTCAATCTCTTGATGATTATAACTCATATTATCTTCCTTTCGATTCATTATTTTCTTGTAATATTTTTAATAATGAGTAATTTCTTAACGTTCGATATATATATATAAAAGTAACAATTTCTCCAATAATCATAACTAAATTACTATTAAAGCACATAGAAAGAACAACACCTAAAACATATGGCGTGAAACATAAAAAGGCAATCTTTACAATTTTTCCAAACGATACTCTCATAATTCTAAAAACCGCATATAGTAATACTATCAATATCGCCATATTTATTATTATATTGCCAATATAATTGGCAATTACGAAAACAGAAACCGTAATAATATAATTGGTATCTAATCGGTCATAGATAGTACTAAAGAAATTATATATATTAGAACTAAATAAATATTTATCAGTCACTTCTGTGTAATTAAAATTAACATCTTTAGATGAATATGGTAGTGATTTTACGATTTTATCACCACTACTGTTATTTCCCCATATAGATAAGTTTTCTGCTCCTTGCACATTCTTTGTTCCGTTATGAAAAATTATATCTACACCATTTTCTTTTAGTGATACAACATAACATGTTTCTCCAATAGATGATAATCCTTGGTCATCAATAGTAGAAAAAACAAAATAAATATACTCTGTACTTAATGCTTTTGTGTCAAAAGTTATAGTAGTTAAAGAAATACTCTTACTATTTATCTTAAATTGTTGTGTTTTAGGAGTTATACTAGCTCCTGTATACACTAATTTATTATTTTCTATTTTATACTGAATTGGTTCTACTGCTTTAATTCCCTCAACTATTGCCTTATTTTCCCCAGTCGATAGTTTATTACTAAAAATATTATTCAAAAATATGGGTAACACTATTAAAAGTAGCGTAAGAATTAAGTAACCAACAAATTTACTATTTGATTTCTCATCAACATGATCTACTATGTTTTTTGGTCTGAATAAGCTATCATAAAATATTTTAAACATTAATAATCCCCCTCGTATAATATATCTAATTATACCATATAGAATAATAAAAGTAAACTTTTTGACAAAAATATTTTTTTATGGAAAAAAATATTATATCACTTTGCTTCAAATATTTTTAACTTCGTGATAAAATATGTAAAAAAAGAAAAGGAGAAGTGAAATGAAAAAAAGTCTTAAAAAAATGTTTAAAGCACTTGTGGCATTGAACTTAGTAATATGTATTGCAGTTTTGTTTATACCAAATAAAAAGCAAGTTTATGCCGCTACATCTAAAGTGTATTATTTAACAGTGAGTGTTGGTGAAACCTATGAAACTGCTGGTGTTAACTATCACTGCGATGAAGATAATTCTTATGTAATGTATGGATCAAGTTTATCTGCCATGCAAAAAGCAGAAACTACATCTACTTTATGGAGTGTAGAACCAAATCCTGATGATGAAAACACAGGTTTTAGTCCACGTTATGTTTGTAAAGCAAAACTTGAAAACTTACTTCCTGATACAACTTATTATTACTATGTTGTAGTTGGAAGTGAACAATCCGATACTAGAACTTTCAAAACTGGTAAAGCTAGTGGAAGTACTTCTGTTTTATTCCTAACTGATACACAAAGCGCCTCTACTTCACAATTTCAAAAAATTAACCCTTTAGTTGAAGCAATTGAAGCAAAAGAAAAGAATCTAAATATGGTTCTAATGACAGGTGATATCGTTGACCGTGGTGGATATAGTGCCCAATGGGATGCTTATTTTAATGGATTAACTGCCTTAGAAGGTTATCAATATGCTACCCTTCCTGGTAATCATGAATACTATCATGATAGTGACCCTGCCTATATTGATTCATCTTTCTATGATCAATTCTTTAATAATCCTCAAAATGGACCTGAAGATCGTCTAAATACATCTTATTATTTTGTTTATGGTGAAACTTTATATATTATGCTTGATGTTCTACCAAATACCAAATATCCTTATGATTTAGAAGCCCATCAAGCTTGGTTTAAACAAGTAGTTGCGGACAACCCAACAAGATGGATTGTTGTAGGATCTCACGCTGGTGCTATCACAGCTGGTATTTATGCTCATGATGCCAATGTTGTATGGGCAAATTGGCATGAAGTATTTGAAGAATGTCAAGTTGACCTTGCAATTAGTGGTCATGAACATATTTATATTCGCAAAGACCTTTACTATCAAGGAGAAAAAAATGAAGAACTTGGCGTTACTTATTTAGTTGGACCTGCTGCTGGACCTAAAGATTATCCTATTCAAAATACAGATGGTCTTGATGTTGCTAAACGTGGTAATTATCGTGGTAATGTTATTAAAACACAAGGTTCAACAATGACTGTTACGCTTTACGATACTACTGGTACTGTAATTGAATCATTTACTTTAAGTGCTAAACGTAATGCTGAACCAATGGAAATAACTGATGAAGAAATCCTAAATTCTGTTTCTTATGAATATGATGAACCATCATCAAAACTTAATATTTTATGGAGTACAGATATTTGGGGTGTCGTTAAAGAGGTAAAATGTAGTGGTAACTCAACTTGGAGTCAATTAATTCCTTCTTGTGCAGAAGCCTTTGCACATCACACTATTAATGGTGTATATAATACATACAATTATAAATATACTATTACTTTTGTTAAAACTGATGGAACAGAAATATCTAAAGAATTAAATGTCCTTTTAAATCCTGATTTACTACCTTCATCCATAACTATTACTGGAAATAACAAACTTGCGGTTGATGAAACTAGTCAATTATCAGTTGTCCTTGGTCCTGAAGGTTGTGATCAAAGCGTTACTTTTGAATCCCTTAATCCTGAGATTGCAACTGTTGATGAATTTGGTTTAGTTACTGCTATCTCAGCTGGAAGAGCAAGAATTAAAGTTGTTTCAACTATTAAACCAACCTTGTCAAAAGTTTATACAATTACCGTTGAAGCAACCACAGCACCAGAATCTATTACTGTTACAGGACTTCCTGATAAATATGAGTTAGATCAACAATATTCATATACAATTCTCGCAACTCCAAATAGTGCTGATAAATCTGTTACATGGGAATCAAGTGATATCGGTGTTGCGCAAGTAGCTAATAACAAAATTTATGTTTTAGGTTATGGTACTGCAACAATTACCGCAACTTCTAAACTAGATCCAACCATTTCTTACTCATTTGTTGTAACTTGTAATAAAGATGTAACGGAAATTACCATTGAAAGTTCTAAAACAACGATTGATGTTAACGAAGAACTTAAATTAAATGTAACAATAAACCCAAGTGATGCTCCACAAGATGTTACCTATGTTTCATCAAATTCAGAAGTTGCTACTGTAGAACAAGGTGTAGTCAAAGGTCTAAAGGCAGGAACTACAACAATCACTGTTACATCAATCAACAACCCTGAAAAATCAGCCTCAATTACTATTACGGTTCAAGCTCCTGTTATTGTAGAACCTACTCCTAAAAAAGGCTGCAGCTGTAAAAAAGATCTAACAATGGCTTTAACATTAACAGCATTATTATTAGGTTGTGTACTAGTAATACGCAAAAAACATTAATTATATTTTACATATTTAATAAACAAAAAGCACCTGTTTAAACAGGTGTTTTTTTTAATAAATATAATACTATTTTTGTAAAGCTTGTTTTGCTTGTTCACAAAGATTATTAAATACTGCTGATTCGTTTACCGCAAGATCAGCAAGCATCTTACGATTGATATCGATATGTGCAAGTTTTAATCCATGCATTAATTGATTATAACTTAAACCATTAGCTCTTGATGCAGAATTAATTCTTACAATCCAAAGCTTACGGAAATTACGTTTATTATTTTTACGATCACGATAAGCATACATTAAAGATTTCATTACTTGTTGGTTCGCAACTTTATATAAACAATGTTTTGAACCAAAGAAACCTTTTGCTTGCTTTAATACACGATTACGTCTTCTTCTAGATACAACTCCACCTTTAGTACGTGCCATGTTCTTCTACCTCCTATTTTAAATTTGCCAATTGTTGTCTAAGATGACGTTTGTCAGGAGTAGAAACAAGGGCAAACTTTCTTAAGTGTCTTGATTGTTTTGATGTTGTAGCTGGTGCTAAATGTCTAATTCCAGGTTGGCCACGTCTAATTTCGCCGCTACCTGTTACTTTAAAACGTTTTTTTGATGAACAATGTGTTCTCATTTTTGGCATAATTAATAATCTCCTTTATTAGTTTTTCTTTTTCTGAATTTTTGGGCTAAGCATCATAAACATATTACGCCCATCAAGATAAGGTTGTTGATCGATTTGAACAATTTCACCAAGACCTTCAACAAACTTGTAAAATAAATCTTTCGTGTTATTTGCTTGTTCAATCATACGTCCACGGAAACGACAACTTACTTTTACTTTGTCACCATCATTTAAGAACTTTAAGGCAGCTCTTTGTTTAGTTTCAAAGTCATGGGTATCAATCGTAGGACTAATTCTAACCTCTTTTACTTGAATAATGCGTTGATTTTTACGAGCTTCTTTTGCTTTTTTGATTTGTTCATAACGGTACTTACTATAATCCATTAATCTACAAACTGGTACAGGTGCATTAGGTGCAACACAAACAAGGTCAAAGCCTCTCTCATCCGCAATCTTTAATGCATCTTGTAATTCAAGTTTTCCGAGTTGTTCGCCAGTTTCAGAAATAACTAAAACAACTTCAGCTTGAATTTCTTCATTTACCATGTTTTCTTTTTTTTGTTCAATTGGCTTACTGATATATTCCACCTCCGTAATGTGAAAACAAATATATAAGAAAAGCTATAAAAAAAGTGGGCCAAGACCCACCTATAATACATAATTAATAAGATTAATCATTATTGTACTGACTCTTTTACCCATCGACCTAATCAATCGGGTGAGAAGTGGGACTTCTTCTTTTCACTACATATTTAATTTTCATAGGAATTATACCATAAATTGTATGTAAAGTAAAGCAATATACTTTCTTAATTTATTATAATGTGTTTAACTTATGATAATGTCTTAATAATTATTTTTAGAAAATGTCC
>JBJEEE010000064.1:0-10518 GCA_051872775.1 Bacilli bacterium | reverse complement strand
GTGAATAATTTTATTTTTATTCACTGTCTACTTTAGAGACATCATATCAGTGTTGCTTATCACCTTTTTTATATTTATTTAGAAAAATCGCCAATTATAATTGAATGATTTTAATTCATTTGGCATTAGTTTAATTAAATGAATTTTATGTTCAAATTCTCCATCATGATTTGTTAAGTCAGCACATCCAATCCATGGTTCTATGCAGATAAATGGAGCTTCTTTGGGATAAGGTGTCCATATACCTAGCATTGGAAAATTATAAAAATTAAATACTACACCATGAGTTCGTTGTTTATTTTGTAATGTTACTTGATTAAGATGAGTATTATTAAATACTAAAGCATCATTACAATAGTCTTCATGATTTAGGGGAAGAGGATGAGAAAAATCAATTGTTTTAACTATTTCATTTAAATTGATGGTTCCCACAGGTAAATCAACTTTATAAATTGGGGCTTGCTCAGAGGAATTGAAAACTAATTCATAATCTTCAAATTTTTCATCCGCTCTAATCGGGGTTTTAAAAGCAGGATGTAGGCCTAAATTAAATGGCATAACTTCGTTTGTTAGATTTGTGATGTTAATAACACTTTCCATAGTATCATTAATAATGCGGTATATGACTTGAAATTTAAAATTAAATGGATATAAAACTAACGTTTGTTCATTACTTTCAAATTCTAGTTCAATCTCATTGTCGGTAAGAGAAACTAATTTAAATTCAACATCACGGATAAAACCATGTTTAGTTAGGGGATATGATTTATTATTAATAATTGTTGATTTATTTAAGATTGTACCAACACAAGGAAAGAGTAGAGGTGCACTTCTATTCCAGTATTCGGGATTAGAATCATGCATTCTTTCTTCACCCTTAAATAATACTGATTTTACTTCAGCACCGTGAGTTGATATTTTTGCTTCTAATTGATGGTTTTTAATTGTATATAACATATTTTTTCCTCTCTTTCTTTTAATATTATACAACAAATTGAAAGATAAATGATAAAAGATACTTATAAAATATTCATATCTTATTTCATATATTCATATCTTTTAATAAAGGAACATTAAAATGAAAATATATAGAAAACGAATTTTTATCATTTATTTATTAATGGCGATATGTGGAATGGCAATCTTGGTAAGGCTTGGTTATATAAAACTAATTAAAAATGATGAGTATTATAATCGAGCGATTAGTTTATGGACTAGAAGTGCTCCCATTCGGGGCGAAAGAGGAAATGTTTATGATCGTAATGGTAAATTAATTGTTGGTAGTTATTTAACTCCAACTATTGTTGCTATACCTAAACAGATTAAAGATAAAGAAAACACTGCTAGAATCTTAGCTAAAATTTTAAAAACGAGTGAAGCGAATATTAATCGTCATTTATCAAAAAATGTTTCTGTTGAAATCATTAAGCCAGAAGGACAACGTATATCAGTCGAGATGGCATTAGAAATTGCCAAAGCAAATCTACAAGGCGTCTATATTGTTGGTGATACCACGAGATATTACCCATATCATTCCCTTCTTGCGCAAGTATTAGGCATAACGGGAGTAGACAATCAAGGTATTACGGGAATTGAAGCAATGTATGATGAATATTTGGCCGGAGATATCGGTGCATTACAAGTATTTACGGATGCACATGGTGATGTGATATTTGATATGACTTCATTATATGATAAAGCTGAACAAGGTAATGATGTTTATCTAACAATTGATTTGAATTTACAAATTAGTTTAGAACGAATCTTAGATAATGCAATGATTCAATATAATCCCGATGAAATCGCAGGAATTGCAATGAATCCTAAAACCGGAGAGATTTTAGCAATGGCATCACGTCCAACATTTGATCCAAGTCACTATCAAGATTATAATCAAGAAATCTATAACCGAAATATTCCTATTTGGAAATGTTATGAACCTGGATCGACATTTAAAATTGTAACTTTTTCCGCGGGGATAGAAGAAGGTATCTTCAATTTAGATGATGTCTTTTATGACCCAGGATATGCTGTCGTTGATGGTGCCAGACTACGTGATTGGAAGGCTGGTGGTCATGGTAAAGAAACTTATCTTGAAGTATTACAAAATTCATGTAATCCTGGTTTTGTATCGATTGGGTTAAAATTAGGAAAAGAACGTTTCTTTACATATTTAAGTAATTATGGTTTCGGAAAAAAAACGGGAATTGACCTTTTAGGAGAAAGCGATGGTATCATCTTTAATCCTGATAAAATTGGTAATGTTGAACTTGCAACTTCAGCCTTTGGCCAGGGTAATTCCGTAACAATGATACAATTAGTTAATGCGGCAAGTGCTGCTGTTAATGGTGGTTTATTGATGAAACCATATATTTTAAAAGAGATAAAGACTAATAAGTCAATTTTACAAAAAAATGAACCGACAATTATTCGAAGAGTTATTAGTGAAGCTACCTCAAAAAAGACAGCCAATGCACTTGAATGCGTTGTCGCTTTGGGAACTGGAAGAGGATCATATGTGGAAGGACTACGTGTAGGAGGAAAAACCGGAACTGCTCAGATTGCGGAAAACGGTAGATATGTAAGTGGCAAATATATCTTATCATTCTTAGGTATCGCACCAATGGATGATCCAGAGGTGGCTATAATGATAACGGTTCTCAATCCTAAAAACACGATTCAATATGGTGGTGTCGTTGTTGCACCAATGGTTAAGGAGTTTTTAACCGAAAGTATTTCGATTTTAGATATTGCTAAACGTGATAATGGGGTAGCGCTAAGTCCACGCTATTGGATTGATAAGAATATTTATACAGTAGATGATTATATTGGTATGAAAACAAAAAAATTACCATTAAGTTCTAAATATCAATTTATCGTTTATGGTAATGGTGATACAGTTAGAACACAGATCCCTGAACCTGGGGAAAAAATAATAGAAGGTGGATATGTAATAATCTATACATAAGGGGGAAAAATGGATTTAAGAAAATATTTAAAAAAGTATTATCCAAAAAAAAGAATCAGATACCCACATAATATCACAATGATTACAGATTATAATTACGATGTTATACCTGATAGTGTTTTTATTGCACGTAAAGGGTATCAATGTGATGGATATAACTTTATTAATGATGCAATTAAAAGGGGTGCTAAAACAATCATTTATAATTCTTCGAAGTCAATTGAAAAAGCAAAAGGGATTAATTATATTGAAGTCAAGTCACCATTAGTAGAACAAGCTAGATTAACTAAAATGACAATTGAAAATCAATCGCATAAACCTATTTTTATTGGTGTTAGTGGTAGTAGTGGAAAAACATCCGTTACATTTTTAATTTATTCATTTTTAAAAAATAAACAATATGACGTTTTATTGGTTGGTACTCATCATTTATATTCTTATTATGGGACCAAAGAAGAAGTAACCCAAACCGAAAATACAACCCCTAATTTATCAATACTATTAAAAGAACTATATAATAAAGATTATAATTATGATTTCATCGTAATGGAAGTTTCATCTCAAGGTATTTGTGAGCATCGTATACTTGGACTTGAGTTTGATATTATTGCTATAACTAATCTATGTGAAGAGCATCTAGATTATCATCATACATTTACTGAATATCGGATGGTAAAAGGTACTTTCTTAAAGTATTTAAAACAAGATTCTCCATACAAATCAATTATTCTAAATATTGATGATGATAATTTTGAATACTTTAATACCCTAACTCTTGAAAAGATTATATCAATTGGAATTAAATCAGGAACTATTCAAGCATATGATATCGAACTGTCTTCTACTCAAACTAATTTTAAGATTAAAGATGAAGGTAAAAACTATCAAGTCTTGTCAAGCTTAATTGGTGAGTTTAATGTTTATAATATTTTAATTTACTATGCGGTTTTAAAACAATTAAACTTTAAAAAAGAAGAAATAATTGATTATCTAAAAAATAATATTACTATTCCAGGAAGGATGAATACTTTTTACATTAATAAAAGATCATTTATTGTTGATTATGCACACACCATAAATGCGGTTGAAAGTGTTTTATCGTTTTTCATTAATCGAAATGATTATCATAATTTAATCACGGTAATTGGAGCAGGAGGAGATCGAGATAAGGCTAAAAGGCCTATTTTTGGAAAACTTGCTACAAAATATAGTGATTATGTAATATTTACCACTGATAATCCAAGAACCGAAAAGCCACAGATAATCATTGAAGATATGATTTGTGAGGTTGAAACAAGTAATTTTACCATTGTCATTAATAGAGTAGAGGCAATTCGTTTAGCATATAAAATAAGTGAAGAAAATGATATTATACTTATTTTAGGAAAAGGAAATGAGAAAAGTATTACAATTGATAATAAGAAAATACCTTATTGTGATTTAGATGTTGTTAGGGAAATAATTAATGAGTAGTTTATTTATATTAATATCATTGGCATTAGTTTGTTTTATAGTTAATGTTGTAATAATAAAAGCTTTTATTCCAATATTAAAAAGATTAAAATTTGGGCAAAGTATACGTACTGAAGGGCCCAAAAATCATCTTGTTAAAAATGGTACTCCAACTTTAGGTGGAATATTTATAATATTAAATACAATATTATTTTATATTGTAGCACGTATAATCTTAAAAGATGAGTTTAGTACAACTAGTATAATCAATGAAATCTTGATTTTTATTCCTTTTATTGGATATGGGATTATCGGATTAATCGATGATTTACTGACAATTAAGAAAAAACAAAATGAAGGATTGACTCCTCGAAAAAAATTTATCTTAGAATTAATTATTGCCACAATATTCTACTTGCTTTATCTTACAGTATCATTTGATAATTCTTTAAATTTTTTTGGAATTAAGGTTGAATTGTATTTTATATATGGTGTAATCTTATTGTTTCTTTTCACAGGTTTCACCAATGCAACTAATTTCACCGATGGTATTGATGGTTTACTTGGAACAACATCCCTTACGAGCTTTATATGTATTGGTATTTATAGTTATCTTGTAAATCAATATCTAATAGCAATTATTTGTCTTATTATATCGATGGTTATCTTAGGGTTTCTTCTCTTTAACTTTAATCGTGCCAAATTATTTATGGGGGATACTGGCTCTCTTGCAATTGGTGGATTAATTGTTAGTATGTTGATTTATTTAAAAAGCGAGATTTTGATTTTATTTTTTGGTTTAATATACATAGTTGAGATCATCTCGGTTATTTTACAAGTATGGTTTTTCAAAAAAACAAAAGGAGACCGCCTATTTAAAATGACTCCTTTACATCATCATTATGAACTGCAAGGATATAGTGAATATAGTATTGACCTATATTTTAGTTTAATCAATCTCTTGTTTAGTTTAATCGGAATTATGATTGGGGTGAATGTATTATAATTAATTTAAAAAATACTAATTTAGTTTTATATGGAATGGGAAAAAGTAATTATGCACTTTCTTCCTTTCTTAGTGAAAACAATATTCCTTATTCTATATGTAATGATGATACGGTAAATAATATAGAATATAGTCTAAACACAATTGTTGTTAAAAGTCCTGGTATTCCCATTAATTCCATAAATATTAAAAATTTGTTCGATAAACATTTTATGGTTATAACAGATTTAGAATTATTTTATTTATTATATCAAAATATCACCTACATTTGTGTTACAGGAACAAATGGCAAAACAACAACATGTAATATCTTAAATCACTTATTATCTGATAAGGGATTTCAAATGGGTGGCAATATGGGAATACCACTTTTTAGTTTAAAATCATGTCATAATCTCATTATTGAAGCATCAAGTTTTATGTTAGATGGTATTATTAACTTTCACCCAGATATTTTTATTATTACTAACTTAAAAGTTCATCATTTAGATTCACACGGATCTTATAAAAACTATTACTCATCAAAATTTAAACCTCTAAATAATATGATGGATGATGATATTTTAATTTATAATAAAGAAATAACTGAAATTAATGAATATATAATAAACAGAAAATTTACTATATATACTTTTTCATTAACTGATAAAACATCAAGTTGCTATATTGATGAAGATTACGTTATTTTTAGAGGGGAAAAAATTTATAAACCATCTTTACAAGTTCTATCTAATCAAGGCTTAATCTTAGATATGATGGTTGGAATCATTGTCGCAAAAATTTATAATATACCTAATGATAGGATTGTTAGCAAATTATCAACATTTAAAGAATTAGAACATCGATTTGAAGTTATCGTTGATTATGAACATTTAAAAATTATTAATGATTCTAAATCAACTAATTCTAATGCAACTATAAATGCTATCGAATGTTGTCATAATTTATATAAAGATTTTCATATATTTTTAATTTTAGGTGGCAAGGATGGAGAAGAAGAATATGATATTTTAAGAAATTATCTTACAATGGTTAGTAAAATATTTATCTATGGTGAAAATAGATTTATAATTTACGATTCTATTAACAATAAAGAAAGCAAAATTATTATAAAAGCATCATTAGATGAAGTAGTAGATGAACTATTTAATGACTTAAGTGAAAATACAATCGTACTCTTTTCTCCGGCATCATCAAGTAAAGATCAGTATGAATCATTTGAAATGAGAGGTAAACACTTTAAATCTTTAATTAATAAAAAAATGAACCTAAGCACATTTACGTAAATAAAGTGTGCTTAGGCTTTTTATGATAACGCTATATCTAATACCATCATAATAGTAAATCCAACTATTACCCCAATTGTTCCAAGTTTTGTTTTACTTTCGGTTTTTCCTGAAGGAATTAATTCTTCCGCAACAACATAAATCATAGCTCCTGCCGCAAATGCTAATATAAATGGTAAAATGGTACGTACGATTGAAACCAGTATAAACCCCAAGAGGGCGCTAAGTGGTTCAACAAATCCACTTGCTTGTCCGTAAAAGAAAGCTTTGCGTTTACTCATTCCATCACTAACTAGAGGTAGACTAACTGCCATACCTTCAGGAAAGTTTTGTAGCCCTATACCAATTGCCAAGATTAAACCAGAAAGAAGGGTAGAACCATCAATATTAAGACTTGCAGCTCCAAAAGCAACACCAATTGCCATACCTTCGGGAATGTTATGAAGTGTAATCGCCAAAATAAGTAGAAGTTTTCGACTAAGCTTACAATTTAATCCTTCAGGATTAGTATGGTCAAGATGTAAATGCGGTAAAAATATATCAATAAGTAAGATAAATAAACTACCAGTTAAAAAACCTAACCCAATAATTAAATAAACATTTTGATTCAATCTTTGTGCTAGTTCCATTCCTGGGAGGATCAAACTAAAGAATGATGCCGCAATCATTACTCCTCCTCCAAATCCAAACATAAACGCCATTAATTTATTATTAATTTTCTTTAATAAAAATATAGTAACAGCACCTAGAGCAGTCATTGCCAATGTAAATAATGTTGCTATTACTGTCCAACCTAAATAACTTAATTCCATAAAATCACCATCTTATTATATGTAAGTTATTTTTATATAGAGTGGATTTATGTCCATGTTTTCATTTTGTTGCGAAAAAAAACGAAATATGGTATAATAAGCAAGGTGATAATATGATTGAAGCTAATGGCGTTATTAAACAAATTGCTCAAAATTGTTTAGGATGTAAACATGCACTTTGTCAAAAGCAGTGTCCTTTTCATTTGCCTATTAATGAAATATTAAATTTTGTCAAGAATAATGAATTTGAAAAAGCTGCTGATTTGATTTTTTCATTTAATTTATTTCCATTTGTTACAGGAAGTCTATGCGATGTTAATCGTAAATGTAAAGGAGCATGTGTTTTAAATAAAAATAAAACTCCCATTTCTTTTAATGAAGTTGAAACTTTTTTAGGTGTTAACTATTATAAAAAAGTTTTATACAAAAATGATAAGATAAAACCATATCGTGTTGCTATTATTGGCGGGGGAATCGGCGGTTTAAGTGCTGCTCTTACCCTTATTCATGAAGGTATTATACCAGATATTTATGAAAAAAATGAGTATCTAGGGGGCGTCATCACTTCATCACTTCCCGCATTTCGGTGGAAGTATCAAGAAATATTTGATGAGTATTTAACTTTTATTAAAGAAAATGCTAATATTCATTATAACTCTATCTTTGGGGGGAATTTATTTTACAATGATTTAGAATCATTTGATGCTATCGTTTTAGCATATGGTGCATCTATTCCCCGTCAAGTACTTGATGAAAATGTTGTATATCAAGCAATTGATTTACTAGAAAATAAAGAGAAAAGAGAAAAGATTAATAATCAAAAAGTCATCGTTTTAGGATGTGGTAATGTTGCAATTGATATTGCACGTACGATGCGAAGACTTGATAATGATGTTGAAATTGTGTATAGACGTAATATCGCTAGTTCTCCCGCTTCAATATTAGAAATTAAAGAAGCCACTGATGAAGGGGTTACCTTTAAAGAATGTTTAAGTCCTGTTACCATTAAATCAATTAATGGAAATGTAATAAATTTGTTATGTGAGAAGATGAATTTAGTTTCTGATGGATCTTCACGTTTAAATTTTGTTAAAACGGGTTTATATGAATGTCTCAGTGCTAATATTATAATTGAAGCATTAGGTAATAATGTTGATTATAAGTATTTAAAACAAAAGTTTTCTACCATTTTTAATGAAAAAGGTTATATTGATGTAGATGAATTTTATCAAACCAAACAAAAAAATCTGTATTTGATTGGTGATGTTTATACAGGACCAAATGATTTTGCTAGTGCCATTAATAGTGGAATTGTAGCAAGTCATAATATTATTAAGAATTTTACAAATAATTTTGCAAAAGCAGAAGCTCTCCTTTGTAAAAAAAGCGTTGCATTTGGAGGTTCTTTTAACCCTCCTACTATTGCCCATCTTGCTATCATCAATTATCTTGAAAAATTTAATCCTTCTAAAATAATTATGATACCTAATGGTGATAAGTATAATGTATCTTTTGTTAATAAAAACTTGATTAATTTTCAAGATCGAAAATTGCTTTGCGAACAATTAATTGCTGATTCTGGGTATAATAATATTGAAGTTTCTTGTGTTGAAAATAACCATCCTTTTATGGGAACGGTTCACACCCTAAAAGAATTAAATCATCCAACCTTTATAATGGGGAGTGATTGCTTAGTAACCCTTTCTAAGTGGGTTGATTATGAGGATTTAGTTAAAGATAATAATTTTATTATTTTTACACGTGAATTATCTAAAGAAGCAGTTAAAAATTATATTCTTAATGATGCATTTCTTTCAAAGTATATTAGCCATTTTGCAATCATCGAAATTGAATATGGAAATGTATCATCATCAAATTTCAGAAATACCTTAGATTTAACTCTGCTTACACCTAAAGTAGCTGAATATATCAATAATCATAATTTATACGAGGTGAAAAATGTTACAAAATAATTATTTACGCATTGCCACTTGTGTTCCTAAAGTTCATTTAGGTAATCCCATGAAAAATGTTGAAGAAATTACGAAAATGATTTCTCAGATTAAAGATGCTTCTATTATCCTTTTTCCGGAATTAGCCATTACTGGATATAGTATTGGTGATTGGATGACAAATAATGAATTATTAGAACAAGCAAATCTTGCATTAGATACGCTTGTACAAAGTTCTAATCAACAAATTATTATCGTAGGTGGTCCATTACAATATAATAGTAAACTATATAATGTAGCATATGTGATTCAAAATAAAAAGATTATCGGTGCTGTTCCTAAAATGCATTTACCATCTTATCGTGAATTTTTTGAACGTCGTATTTTTGAATCTGGCTCAGAATTTTATAAAGAATCTGTTATAGTTAAACAAGGTAATTACGAATTTCCATTTGGTGAATTACTCTTTGATAGCGAGTTTGTAAAATTTGGTATTGAAATATGTGAAGATCTATGGCAAAATAATGCTCCCCATATTGATTTATATGATAATGGAGCACATATTGTCTTCAATCTAAGTACAAGTACCTTTCAAATCAATAAAAGTGAACGTCGGAGAATGATATGCGATAATGCATCATTTCTTGGATCTGGAGCCTACGTTTATACATCAACAGGTATTTCGGAAACCTCAAGTGATATCTTATATAGTGGCCACATGATTGTTTGTGAGTGTGGGGAAGTATTAGTTGACGATGAAAGTCTATCTAAAGAAGAAAATTTTCATATAGTAGATATTGATCTTGAAATGATTAATTATAATCGCCGTGTTTTAAATACAACGAATCACACTGATTATAATCATCTATCGAAAGTATCATTTAATCTCAGGCCTGAATTAGAAGTATTACTACCAATCAAAAGAGAGATATCCTCTTTCCCTTTTAGTTTAAAAACAAACAAAAATAAACAAGACGTTATTGATGTTGTTTCTACGGCTTTATATCATCGTTTAAAACACATCGGAATTAAAAAGGTAGTT
>JBJEEE010000063.1:0-34969 GCA_051872775.1 Bacilli bacterium | reverse complement strand
AACCAGGTAAAAACCTGGTTTTTATTTTTGTTGCATTTGATATTACAATTCACCCTAGATTTATCTAGTATATTTTTTTATGCATATTAGTTGATATACTTGCAAAAATTTGATATAATACTAATGCGTTTGAATTGCAGGTATAGTATAACGGCTATTATACCGCCTTGCCATGGCGAAGATGCCGGTTCGATTCCGGTTACCTGCTCCATTAGAATGTGTCTATAAGTCATCTATGATGGCTTATTTTTTTAACTCATTCGGTTGATTATTAATCAACTTTATGATGTAATATAGGTGGTAGGAGGTGTAAATTATGAGTAAAATAATTGTTAAAGATAAAGAAATTACTATTACAGGATTTAGTGATGATGACTATGTTAGTTTAACAGATATAGCAAAATTTTTAAATAATGATGATCCAAGATATCCTATTCAAAACTGGATGAGATTAAAGGATACTATTGACTATATTGGTTTATGGGAAACTTTAAACAATCCAAATTTTAACCGCGTCGAATTCGACACCTTTAAAAAAGAATATGGACGTAATTCTTTTGTTATGACACCATAAAAATGGATAAAATCTACAAACGCCATAGGGATTAAATCAAAAGCAGGAAAATATGGAGGAGGAACATATGCTCATAGGGATATAGCTTTGGAATTTGCTTCATGGATTTCTCCTGAAATTAAGTTATATATAATAAAGGAATTTCAAAGATTAAAGTCATTAGAAAGCGATAAATTAGAATGGCAAGGACAACGATTAATCGTCAAGTTAAACTATTTAATAAATACTGAAGCGGTAAGTAAATATTTAATAACAGTAAATTTAACAACAGAACAAAAAAACGAAATTTATGCTAGTGAGGCAGATATATTAAATGTTGCTTTATTTGGTATGACTGCGAAACAATGGCGCACTGTTAACCCAAATAAAGAAGGTAATATAAGAGATTGCGCTTCTACAATTGAACTAGCAATACTTTCTAATTTGGAATTTTACAATTCAAAACTTATAGAAGAAAAAATACCTCCACAAACAAGATTAATTATATTAAATAATGAAGCAAACAAAGAAAAAGAATTGTTCAACAAAAATAATGAGAAAGTGTTAAAAATTACAAACAATGAGTAAACTTGGAGATAAAATTAAAGAAATAAGAATAAATGAAGGATTAAGCCAAGAAGCGTTTGCTAAAGAACTAGGTTATACTTCTAAATCAACTATTAATAAAATAGAAAAAGGAATTAATGAAATAAGTTATGATAAATTAATGTTGTTAATTGATAAATACAATTTAACATTAGATCAAATATTTGAAAATAACTCTAATCATATTCTATTACCTAAAACTAATATCTCTAACTTATACATTTCCTTTAGTGCAAGATCAAATGGAAATTCCGAAAATATAGTAAAATATATGATGAATGATAATGATACATTTATTAGTTTTAAAGATTTATTTATTAATTCATGTAATAAATGTAATTATGAATGTATGAAGGTCAATAAGTGTAAATATCGTTATGATGATATCTACAATTTACTAGATGTGAGTATTAGCTACAATAAAATTGTTTTTGTTATTCCTATGTATTGTGGAAATCCATCTTCTCTTTATTTTACGCTTATGGAAAGAATGCAAGACTATTTTAATAATAATGAAGCGAATTATCCAACATTCATTAGTAAATTACATATTATAGGAATATATGGATCTGATGAAGAGAATCCTCTCTTTATTCCTTTGATATCAAATATTTTAACTGATATAAATAAATGTTTACCTATTCAAAGACATAAATACGAAATTAAAATGAGTGATTCAGTTATGGATAAGAAATGTATTGTCACATTAATTGATACGTATAAAAGAAATATGGGATTATAAGAAAAACTTATAGTCCCATACACCATATAAAAAGATAGATATCGTAGCAGTTAGGCATTAGAATGTGTCTAAAAGTCACTTGGCTTGTAGTTCAAATATAGAGGTAAAAACCATTTAGTTTTACCTATTTAAAAGATTTTGTATCCAAATGGATGCAATTTTTTTATTTTCTAGAGGTATTTATAGTTTTCTTCAACTAAAGGAATTTGAATATAGGGCATTTTTTTGGTGTTAGAAAAATAGTCGTGTAATGGGATTTGAACCTATAAATGTAGCAATAATTAAAAACTTAACTTTTAGTTAATATATGGTTAACTACCAGTGGGTGGTAAATAAATTTTTTTGATGATATAATATTAGTGTAATTAAGGCCGATATTACAAATAATAAAAGCAAATATACTTTAAGAAAGGAATGTATTTATGAATATTAAAATTTCAGAAAACATCAAAAGACTAAGAAAAGCTAAAAAGATTACTCAAGAAGGTTTAGCGAAAATCTTTAATGTTACACCTGCCGCCGTTAGCAAATGGGAAAACAACGAAACATACCCTGACATTACATTACTATTTCCTTTATCACATTTCTTTGGTGTATCGATTGATGAATTAATGGGTTATGACTATATGTTAATTGAAGAAGAAATCAAGAAAGTGAAAGAAGAAATTCATAACACTTGGTATGTTAATAATGATTGGAATAAAGCAAAAGAATTAACCATTGCTGCAAGATCAACCTATCCTAATGATTATGAAATAATGGTTAATTATTTATTCTTCACTACAGGTGGAGTGGCAGATAATGATCCTAAAGTACTTGTTCAAAATGAAAAAGAAATTATTAAAGTATGTGATTTGATACTAGAAGGTTGTGATGTAGAAAACTATAGACTTGATGCTATTAATTATAAAGCAAAAGTATTATATGCAAAAGGGGATAAACAAGGTGCTTTAGAATTACTAAATAATTTTCCATCATTTTATCATGCAAGCGGACAAAAAATTGAACAACTATATCAAAAATGAACTAAATAGTATTATAATCGATTAACATCAAACTTATATGAACTTGCTATGTTTGTTGGGAATAAATTTGGTAAGTATATATCATATGATGATAAGTTGGCAAATGAAGAAAAGATTGGAAAAGTAGATAAACTTGTAAAATTATATAATAGTATTAAAGGTGATAAAGACTATGATGTTTTAGTAAAAGTTATCAAAGATGCTGTTAAAGAAGTAGTTCATAGAGGTAAGCTAATTGGATTTAGTAATCAAGAAATTAGAACATTAGAAGAGATTAATAACGAAATTAATAGATAAGTAAATTAGTCAGTAAGTAGAATATTAAAGTCAGTATGCTTGCTGACTTTTTTAGTAAAAAGCTTTTTAAAAGATAGTCAAAAAGTTTGCATAATGTATATCAAATGTGATACAATAATAGTGAGAGGTGTTTAAAATGAATAAAACGGAAAATAAAACTGAATTGATTCATATTAGAATAGAACCTGATGTAAAAGTTCAGTCAGAAAACATTTTCAAAAGATTAGGTGTTAATACTTCGTATGCAGTATCAATGTTTTTAAATCAGGTTATATTAAGAGGAGGTTTTCCCTTTGAAATAGAACTACCTAAAAATAATAACGAAGAATACACTAATCTTGCCATGATCATAGAATCAACTGCTGGAAATGGGAAAGTAAGTGAAAAAAATAAAAATATTTTAAATTTATATTCAAGTGGTCAAATTGATTATGAAACGGCTGTATTCGCGATAAAAAGGAATTTTATAAATGAGTAAAGATCCATATGTATATGATGATACAAACGTATTGAAGAATCTTGCAAATATTAAAGAACAACATAAGTTGGATGATTATGAAACTACAATGGTTAATTTAGGCATAATCAAATTATTAAAATCAGATATCAAAATAGTTAAAGTCAATGATATATTTTTAATACATAAAATTTTATTTGAAAATGTATATGAGTGGGCAGGAGAGAAAAGAGTAATAAATATTTTTAAAACTGAACCAATCCTAAATGGGTTATCAGTCACATATTCAGATCATAGCAAAATTAATGATGATTTAACTAAAATACAAAAAGATATTAATTCTACTGAGTGGGAAGTCTTATCAAAAAACGAAATGATTAATAAGATTGTTAAAGTAATATCATCCATTTGGCAGGTTCACTATTTTAGAGAAGGAAATACAAGGGTTGTTACTTTGTTTTTATATTATTTCTTAAAAAAATTAGGGTTTAAGGTTAATAAGGAGTTTATTGACAAACATGCGAAATATTTCAGAAATGCACTTGTGTTAGCTTCAATTGGTGAATATAGTGAATATAATTATCTAGAAGAAATATTAAAAGACTCAATCAGTTTTAAAATTGTTGATGATGAATTAAATATTAAATATCAAACAATAAAGGGATACAATTTAGATAAATATGAATATAACTATCATTCATCAAAGAAGGATGATTAAACAAGAGGCTTATAGTCTCATACACCTTATAAAAAAGATAGATATCGTAGTAGTTAGGTATATAAGTACAATTATTAGTCTTCATTTTAGAAGACTATTTTTAATTTTATTGTAAAGAAAAAATGAAAAAATAAATATTTGGTAAAACGCTTTCAAAAAATATAAATTTTTGATATAATATTTAAAAGGTGGTATAATGGTAAAAATTAAATACATTAGTTTTGAAGATAATGCTCGTATTATTGTTATTTCTGATATTCATGGAATGTATCACATTTTGGATTCTCTATTAAAGAAAATAGATTACCATTCTGGTATTGACTATTTGTTACTTCTTGGTGATTTTGCACAGCGTGGGAAGTATCCTCTAAAAACATTACGTTATATTATGGATTTAACTAAAAATGATAGAGTTTATGCTTTACTTGGAAACCATGATCATGGTAATTATAAAATATTCAAAGAAAAATATTTAAACAATGAGTTTAATGAATACTTAACTAAACCAACTACGGTTTTGTATGATATGTATGAAGAATATAAATTATATAATAAAAATGCTGCTGACCTAGATCTAGCAACACTACAAAAAGAATTACGAAAATACTTCGATAAAGAAATATCTTTTTTACTAGATTTACCTCTAATGATTGAAAGTGAAGACCATATCTTTGTTCATGCAGGTCTTGATAAAATAAGGGACTACCAAAAAAGTTACTATCGAACGGTATTTATGAAAAGATATTTTTACTATCAAGGGCATCTAGCTGACAAAGTTGTAGTATGTGGACATATGCCTGTGACTATCTACGCAAAAGATGAGTTTAATGATAATATTATAATTGATTTAAAAAAGAAAATAATATCGATAGATGGTGGATTAGTTATCAAAGAAGGGGGACAACTAAACGCTTTAATCATTAAGAAACATCACGATATATATACTTATGATTGTGTTTATGAAACAGATTTTTCTAAAAAAGAATTAATTAATGATAGTATACAAAATAATCAAGGAAAAGGTGTTTGTTGGCCTAATTATGAAGTTACATTAATTGAAAAAGGGGAATATTTTTCCAAAATAATGATAAATGCTACAAAAGAGATTACATATATAAAAAATGAATATTTGATTAATGATAATCAATCTGCGTATGATGATTGTCCAGCAAAAGTTTTAGGGATTAAAAAGGGAGAAATGGTTGAAATAATTAACGATAGTTGTAGTGGATATACTCTAGTAAAATATAAAGGAAAACAAGGATGGATAAAAAAAGGAGATTTAAAATGAAAAAACGTAGTTTATTAATAACACTATTTTTATTATTTGTTTTGTTAATGGTGGGATGTAAAAAAGACAAACCAACTGAACAAGAACCCCAAGAACATACACATTTGTTTGGTGAATGGCAAGAAGTTGTTGCGGCAAGTTGTTATACAGATGGCATAATGGAACGTACATGTGAATGTGGTAAAGTAGAAACTCAATCAATACAAGGAGGTCATAAATGGACTCAAGGAACTTGTATGAAGAAATCCGTTTGTGAAATCTGTGGAGAAAAAGGTGAATATGAAGATCATAACTATTCTGAATGGGAAGTGCTTCTTGAACCAGAATGCGTTTCAACGGGATTAAAAACACACAAATGTAGTTGGTGTGGTAAAGTAGAAACTGTATCAATTCCTTCATTAGAACACAATTATTCAGAATGGAAGATCCTCCAAAATTCAACATGTACCGAAGAAGGACTAAGAGAGCATACATGCAGTGTTGGTGGAGAAGTTGTAAGAGAAAAAATACCAGTTATTGATCATTCTTTCTCAGAATGGGAAGTTTTAACTGAACCAACTTGCACTGTGGAAGGTGTGCAAATTCATCATTGTGTAAGTTGTGGTCTAGAAGAAGTAGAAACAATCGATTTTACGGAACACTTATATAGTGAGTGGAATATCACGAAAGACCCAACCTGTGACCAAGTTGGAGTCAAGACTCATGAATGTAGTATTTGTCATAATATCGAAGAACAAATAATTGCAAAAACGGAACATAATTTTGAACTAATTGGTAGTGAAAATGTATGTAGCGAATGTCATGAAAAAGAATCAACTCATAGTGTAATTCAAAGTGCAATCGAACAAGTAAGTTTGGTAATTGATCCAGATAAGACAGAAGGGTTAGTTCTTCCAACTTCTCTTCTTGATGTGTCAATCACATGGAAAAGTATTAATCCTAATATCATAACCGATGAAGGTGTAATATATGCTAGCTCATTTAAACGTACCGCAATTATGGTTGGCACATTTACATATAATGGTGAGCAAGAAGAAGCATCATTTGAAGTAGAAGTTCCAGTAATGGATGTTAGCACTCATAATTATTGTTGGAATGTTTTCTATTCTAAAAAAGTTGTTGACCAAACAGCAGCTAATCTAGTATTTATTACTAAACCATATGGTGATTGTACCGTTGTAGGTTATGAATCTTCAAATCCTGAAGTAATTACATCTAAAGGTGTAATTTCACAAAAATTATATAAGCAAACCGCAAGTATAACTTGTCACTTAAGATATGGTAATGTTATTAGTACTCATACTAAATCCGTAGATGTTTTACCATTTACTGATACCCAAGTGCTTGAAATTGTAGAAGACTGGGTACCAACTATGATTGAAAAACTTCAAAATGGAGAAATTGATTATCTACCATGCACTGATGAAGTATTTGGTACAACAATTAGTTGGTTCTGTATGGAACCTGGAATTATCGCAGGAAACGGAGTATTCGTTAAACCTAGTGTAGCAACTAATTTAGAATTAAAATGCACAATAGTATTTAAACAACAAAACAGACAACTTACTTTCAACTTAACTAATATTGGTGGTAATATGAGTAAACTTGATCAATTAAAAGAATGGATTAAAGGACAAATCCCTACAAGAATAATGGGAACTAAAAATTTCGTCCTTGATAATGATGCCTTAGATTATCAAATTAGAACAAATAGTGGCGGCGTTTTGAATCTTATTGATGGTTCTAATCCAAGTGTTGATCGTTCGTTATTAATAGATGTTACGAAAAATACATGGGTTAATCGCTTCTTTGGATCAGGTAAATATGGTATCTACCATCCTGTTGTTACACAAGATATTTTAAATAAAATGATGTATGAAGGATATAAAAATCCAAATGATCAGAATATCTTATGGATAACGGTTCATGAAAGTGGAATGCCACGTACAGCCAATGATGCATTATTACTTGCGCAAGTTCAAATGGATACTGCTACAGGTAAACGTGATCGTCAAGCATCTTGGAACTATCAAGTCGATGAAAAGATGATTTATCAAAGTTTTGAAGATGATGTTATCTGCTGGCATGCTGGAGATGGCACGGGAACATTAGGTAATGGTAATAATAATAGTATTGGTATCGAAATGTGTATTAACGATGATGGTAATTATGATGGCGCAATGTATCATGATGCTAAATTAATTGCAATGCTTCTTCATAAATATAATCTATCACTTGTTAATGTAAAAAGACACTTCGATTGGAGTGGTAAGATTTGTCCAAATTATATGATTACACAAGGAAGATGGTATGAGTTCCTAAGTTTAGTTGATAAAGAGTATACCGCAATGTCTTTACTTAAAGATGCAAAAGTGACCTGGGAAGTAACGACCGACGATAACAACAATACTGAAGAAGTTCTAGCTACATATTTTAACAAAGCAGCAAGCACTATCTACTTAAGTAAACCAGTATCAGAAGAAGTAACTCTACATATTACAATGACTGTTGAATATGAAAATGAAACATTTACACATTCAGGAGATTTAACATTATATCCTGATAAATAGGAGTGATTAGGTGATTTCAAAATATATTAAAATTAGTGAAGAAATAAAAGAAGCTCTTGAAAATAATGAACCTATTGTAGCACTAGAATCAACCATTATTTCTCATGGTATGCCATATCCTCAAAATATGGAGACAGCTTTAAAATGTGAAGAAATAATTCGTGAAAATGGAGCAATCCCTGCCACAATAGCCATAATCAAAGGGCAAATTATTGTTGGCTTGTCAGCCGATGAAATTGAGTACATTGCGAAAAACGGTCAAAAGGTTGTTAAAACGTCCCGTCGAGACTTACCTTTAATTGTGTCGCTTGGTCTTGATGGTGCAACAACAGTTGCCACAACAATGTATATAGCCAGTCTTGTAGGAATATCATTTTTTGCTACAGGCGGCATTGGAGGAGTCCATCGTGGATATGAAGAAACAATGGATGTATCGGCTGATCTTGATGAATTTGCGCAAACCTCGGTGTGTGTAGTTTGTGCCGGCGCAAAGGCAATTCTTGATTTACCAAGAACCCTTGAATATTTAGAGACCAAAGGTGTCCCAGTAATTGGCTATCAAACAGGATATTTACCAGCCTTCTATACAAGGACTAGTCCATACAAATTAAATTATCGTCTAGATTCACCAGCAGATATTGCGAAAATGGTTAAGACAAAATGGGAACTAGGTCTAGCCGGTGGAGTGATTATTGCAAATCCAATTCCTTCTGAATACTCTCTCGATGAAAAGATGATGAACAAGGCAATAGATAACGCAATTATTTCTATGAATGAACTAGGAATTAGAGGCAAAGATACAACGCCTTATCTTCTAAAAACAATTGTTGAATTGACTGATGGCCAAAGTCTTAACGCCAACATCAATCTTGTATTCAACAACTGTAAATTAGCTGCTTTAATTGCAAAAGAGTATGTAAAATGAAAAAAGTAATAATGGCGTTTCACCATCTTATTGTATTAATATGGTTAATTATCGTCTTAGTTGTATTTAAAGTTACTACGAATTTTAAGTTTGAAAATGGGAGTTCTTTAATATTTATTGCCTTAATTGTGGTATTTCCTACAGTTATCTATGTTTATACTTTCATTAATAAAAACAAAATAAGAAAGCAAAAGAAAGAAAAAATGTATCAATACTATCGCAAAATCCAAGATGATAAAAATAAAAATCAGTTAAAAAGTAACTTGTTAGATAAAATTAAAGAATTAGGTTTGGATTATGAACTTTCAGAAGATCAAGAAATGATTAGAGTTACCATATATTCTATTAGTAAAAAGTTGTTTAATCTAACCTTTACAAAATCAGTTGCAATGCTTCATATGGTAGAAACTGAAATTATATATTATTTTTACTATTCTAATCAAATCAAAGAATATAGTAAATATGATTTAAGAAACTTTGAATACAAAGAAACAGAAATGTTATATTCAAAAATAATAGATAGAATAAATTCACTCATTCAAAAAACATATGTTTATACTCAATCAAGTAAACAAATTAAACTTGTAATTCAAGATACTAATGAAGTAGTATATGATCTTACCTTAAATAAAAAATTATTTTCAAATATAAAAAAAGAAAAGAAAATTCTTAATCTTAAATATTAAAAGATATGCTTTAGTTATAAAGCATATCTTTTATATATATTTAATTTGGTTTATATTCTTCAAGTAAATAAGTATATATATAATCCACTTTTAAATCGCCAAGTATAAGAGCACCAATGGGATCATTTATATTCCAACTACCAATCTTAAGCCGGTTGTCATGGCACATATCAATTAAATCTTTTGATAAAAGTTTCATTGGAAGCGTAAGATCAAAATGATATTTAATGGCATTAAAGAATAAATCATCAGAAAACTTACTAGTTTTAAGTTCAAGCATTACTTCAAAATTTATAGTTCTAATAAATTTTAAGTATTTAATGTCATTGGATATAATCTTGGTATGTTTAATCATCCCGTATTTTGTGATCGTATTCATTAGTTGTTGTAATTCAAGATGTCCAATCGGAGGATGAATTTCAATACAAGCCTTCTTGTTATATTTTTTACATAAAAGCAAAAATGAATCTAAGGTAGTAAGTGTGTTAATTGAATCATTTTCTGCTAGTACTTCTTTTAATTCATTATAATTAGATAAACTTACATGAATCTTTTTATTAGTAATCTTTTTTAAATCACGATATCGTGAAGTAACAATGACGCGATCTTTTGTAAATCTAATATCACATTTAACCCCATAATACATGCGATTACAACTTGCTAAAAAAGCAGCATATGTATTATCTGGTTCTAGATAATGACAACCACCATCACTAATAAGCCTTGTATCTTTACAATCTATTTTAATTATATCCATATTACTACCTCATAGTATATATATTAATTATAACATATATTTACTAAGATAAAATGAAGATTGCTTTTTGTTTTATTTTATAATGTTAAAATGTTATAATTATTAATAATAAAGGAGCATAATTTATGGTAAAAAAGTATAAAAAAGATTCGAGTGTTAGTTATACGCTAGGCACAACTTTAACCTTTGAACTTATTTATAATCGAAGTGATTTCATCAATAAAATATATATACATCCTAATCTTAAGAAAGATGAAACCTATGATAAGTTAGTTAATTTATGTCATAAAAAATCAATTATTATCGAAGAAAGCATTAAACCATTTAATATTCTATCTGATAAAGAGAATTGTTATGTTATAGGTGAGTTTAATAAGTATGAAGACAAACTCGAAGATGAAAATCATATTGTTCTAGTTAATCCATCAGATGGTGGAAATCTTGGAACCATAATGCGTAGTGCTCTTGGTTTTGGTATCAACAATATCGCGATAGTTCGTCCTGGGGTTGATCACTTTAATCCTAAGGTAGTTCGTAGTTCAATGGGTGCATGTTTTAAGGTACATATTGAGTATTTTGATAGCTTTGATGAATATTATGATAAGTATAGAAATCATGAAATATACACTCTCATGTTGCAAGCTAGCACCAATCTTAGTATGATTGACAAACCGAAAAATAAATATTCACTTGTTTTTGGCAATGAAGGCACAGGATTACCTCAAGAGTTTTTACATATTGGCACGCCTGTTATTATTAAGCATTCACATAATATCGATAGTTTAAACCTACCTATTGCAGTAAGTATAACTTTATATGAGTTTACTAAAGAACGTTTTAAGGAATAGTGTATGAGATTAGATAAATATATATGTAGTTGCGGTATTGGTACTCGTAATCAAGTAAAGAAAATAATTAAAGATAAACAAATAACAATTAATGATAATATAGTTACGATTATTGATTATGATGTAGACGAAAACACAGATATTGTTAAATATAATAATCAAGTTTTAGTGTATGAAAAGTATCATTACTTTATGCTTAACAAACCAATGGGATATGTTACTTCAACCAAAGACAAAAATAAAACGGTAATGGATTTGATTAGTGAGTTTAGTCAATATAACTTGGTTCCTGTTGGTCGATTAGATAAGGATACGGAAGGGCTGTTACTCATTACTGATGATGGTGAATTGGTACATGAATTAACTTCTCCAAAAAAGCATATGCCTAAAACTTATTATGTGGAATTAGAAAATAATTTATCTGAAACAGATATTCAAAAACTAGAAAAAGGAATCCCACTTGATGATTTTATTACCTCTCCTGCAATTGTTGAGTTAATAACACCTAAGACAATATATTTAACCATCTATGAAGGAAGGTTTCATCAAGTTAAACGTATGATGCATTATGTAGATAATCAAGTCATATATCTAAAAAGGGTCAAGATGGGCCCCATAGTATTAGATACAAACCTTACAATAGGATCATATCGTAAACTTACAAAAGAAGAAATAAATCAATTAAAAAATAAAGCGGACTAATAATGTTATATTTCATTATTAATCCGTTTTTTTATTATATAGTTTGTTTGATAATTTTTTATATATATATTAGAAGACTTTGGATATGATGGACCATTAATCATATATTGTTCAACTATCTCACTAGTTAAATCATAATCTAAGTTAATTTCTTTCTTTTTTACCATTTGTTTAAATATATATAACTTATAATTAAATTCTTGAATTAAATCATCAGTTGTATCTAAAGAATTTATAAAAGAAAGATATTCTTGTTTTTCTTGACTAGATAGTATGCAGTTATAAATTCTAACATACTTATCACTCAATAGTTCTTCCTTATTTGGTAAACTAATAACAGGCATAAAATTATCGAAATCCTCAGTTGTGATATTTTTCCAAAATAATGGACCAAACGTACCTTCATATATAAAACGTATAAAATCATCAATCTCCATTAAGGGATATGACTGATAAATATCACTGAGAAAAGAACGATAATTTTTTAACAGTTCTAACTTTTTATCTCTTTCTTTTTTTTCAGCTTTATTTAAGGGGACGGGATCATAGCATTTTTTTGTTAGAGGATTACATCTTATAATTCTAAATAAAGAAAGGAAAGAAGCTTTAATAAAATTAAATTTTTGATAACAGCCGATAGCATAATTAGAACACGTTGGATAATGTTTGCATCTACCACTACCAATGATTTCTTTATTTTGTTGGTATTTTTGGATACACTTAATTGCTAAATCATTTAAAAACATTTTATCACCTTGTTTATTATACTAAATATTTATTATTATTTCAAGGTATTAATTATATATTATTGGTAAAAATATAGATATGAAACTAAATATTTTAATTATAATTGTTTTTTTTATAATCATCATATTATCAATTATATTACTTTTTAAGTTTAAAATAAAGATATACAAAAGGTCACAGGGAAAAGGAATAATAACTATAAAGTATAGCTTTATTAAAATAAAAGAATTTGATATTGGTCAGTCAATATCTAAAATGATGGAAACTCACTTGATGTCATCAAACATTAAAAACGCCATCAATAATCTAAGAATAATGATTGATAATGATCTTTTATTAAAAGAACTATTGAGTCAAATAGTTGTAAAGAAAATTATATTAATTCCTAAATATAACATTGAAGATCCTACAGTTATGCCCTATGTTTCTGTTATTAACTGGAGCATCATTAGTTTATTTAAGCGTCTTTTAAGTGACTACTTTAAAAAAGTAGAGAGTGAATACTATCAAATATATATATATGATGAGTCAAAAAAAGGAATTGATCTAGAATTGGAATTAGAAATCATAGGATGGCGCCTATTAAAAACAATTCTAAAACATTTTCCATCATTTAAAACAATGATTAAAAGATTTAAGAAAGAAGGTAAGATTTATGGAAACAATGAAACAACCAGTGAGCGAACTACTTAAGATTGCTATGAACTCGTTAAAAGAGTTAACCGACGTTAATATAATTGTTGGTGATAAAATCGATTGTGGCCCCGTTAGTGTTATTCCTATTTCAAAAGTAAAATGTGGATTTGTAAGTGGTGGAGTAGATCAAAAGAAGGAAAAAAGAGATGAATTACTTAACCCATTTGGGGGAGGTGCAGGTGGTACATTAAGCATTACTCCCGTTGCCTTTTTAGCTTTTGTAGATAATGATGTTAAAGTACTACATTTAGAGGAAAATCCACATACATTTGAAAAATTAATTGACTTTATTCCTAATACAATTGAAACAATTATTAAAACAATAAAAAAAGGATCAAAGACTTATACGATAGATAACGATAAAAAGCAATAACAAAAGTTATTGCCTCTTTTACATTTTCTCAGGATCAAAGATTATGCCTGCACCATCTTGATCATATAGTTTATAGGTTGTATAGCAATATGAATTGTAATTTTCAAAATTATGAAAGGATACTTTAATACTTTTATTTATATCAATGCTTTTCGCAACTTCATAAAACTCAATCATTCGGGTTTTATCTAATAATTTGCCATTACCATGACCTAATAGAATAGCGTTAAAGTTTATCTTTAGTACTCTTTCAAGCATATCTATATATATGTGTACAGGAGTTGACTCCTTTAAAAATAGCCAAACAAAGGGACACGCCGCATCACTTGTAACTAAGATTTGATCTTCAACAATTAAAAATCCAAGACTACCTTTTGTGTGGCCTTCCATATTAATTACTTTTATCGTCAAGTTGCCTAAGTTAAAAATAGCATCATCTTCTAAAGGAATTAATTTACCAGCTCCAGAGAACAAATACTTTTGTTCATCATATGATTCATCAATCAAGTGGTTGCATCTTGCTACTTCAAGATTTCGCTTACGCCAATCTACCGAATTGTGGGTTAAACAAAGAGGAATATCTTTCTTAGATATATATACCTCATCAAAAAGATAGTTTCCACAACTATGGTCCATATGGCCATGACTATTAACTACAATTAATGGTAAGTTAGTAAGTTCCATAATTTCTTGTTTTAAATTGCCAATCCCATAAGATGTATCTATTAATAGAGCTTTCTCATTACCAATAATCAAGGTTGTCAATACTCCCATAGGATCTTTTAATTGATAAATATGATCATTAATTTTATATTTTGTAAAGTAATTCATAATAAAACCTCTTGTTTATTATATCACTTAATGAAAAAATAGTTTAACATAATGTTTAAATATTTTATAAAACTGTGATATAATAGAAAACAGAGGTGGTAAAATGAAAAGAACTGTTGTAATAGGCGGTGGCACATCGGGAATATTTGCAGCAATACAAATAAAAGAATTATGTCCAAGTATGGAAGTAGTATTGGTAGAAAGATTAGAGCGAATCGGTAAGAAAATACTTGCAACGGGAAATGGGCGTTGTAACTTTTCGAATTCACATGTCAATAGTACTAAATACAATAATTCTTCTTTTGTTGGTCCTATTATTGGCAAACTAAGTTATAGTGATTTGTGTAATAAACTAGAGGAGATGGGTCTAATGATGACGGAGGATAGTGAGGGCCGTGCATACCCATATTCTGAGTCTGCCAATTCTTTTTTAGATATTTTACGGATCAATATGAAAATGCAAGGTATTATTGAAAAGTGTAATTTTGAAGTAAAACATATTTTACCATTAGTAGTAAATAAGAAAAGCAAATATATTGTGGAAGATACCAGAAAACAAGAAATTGAGGCCGATTATGTTGTAATTGCAACAGGCGGTAAGGCTTATCCAATTTTGGGATCAAATGGTAGTGGATACAATTTACTAAAACCATGGAAAGTAAAGATAACTGATACAGAACCTGGCCTTGTTGGTGTTAAAGTAGATCCTCAAGATGTCAAAGGACTTAGTGGAATAAGAGTTAAAGCTAAAGTATCACTATGGGAGAAAAAAAGCAAAAAATTATTATGGAGTGAACTTGGTGAAGTTTTATTTAAGGAAGATGGATTAAGCGGTATTGTAATTATGCAACTTGCTTCAAGAATATCAAGATATATGGTCAATAAGACGGTAAAATCCTTTTTCTTTGATATTGACTTATTACCTCAAACTAGTGAGAATGATTTATTGATTTTATTAATAAAACGACAAGAATTAATGAAAGAAATCGAAACAGGAGAATTCTTAAACGGCATATTTGCAAAAAATATTGGGCATTTAATTATGAAAAGAAGTAAAGTTGATTTAAGTGCTCGTGTTAATGATTTAACTTCTAAAGATTTAATTAGAATAGTTTCTATAATTAAACGATTTAGTTTTGAGTATAAGGGACTATACGGATATGATCGTGCTCAAGTTACAGTTGGTGGCATTGATTTAAATGAAATAAGTAATAAAACCCTTGAACTTTATAAAGTTCCTAATGTCTTTGTTTGTGGTGAGGTAATGGATATTGATGGAGAATGTGGAGGTTATAATATGCATTTTGCTTTAGCTAGTGCCAATGTTGTTGCGCAATCCATTCAAGAAAAAGAGGGATATAATGAACAAAGTTAATGACAATACTATTTTAAAATTAACAGATTCACTACATGATGCAACAATGTTATACTATCATGCCTCCATTAATGAAGAGATAGATAACACAGCTGTTACTAACTACAATGTTGAAAGAGGTCGACTAAATTATTACGAATCATATTTGCAAGTAATTAATTATTATTTAGAAATTGATGATATCGATGATAGTCATTTAGATGATGACACAATTAAAAAAATAAAAGAAATCTTTATTAGTTTAGACAATTATATCGAAGAAAAGGGATTAAATAATGAAGAAGTTCGAAAAGCTTTATTATTATTAGATATAAAAGGATTTAAAAATCTAAACTATTCTCTTGATTTAATAACACCAGATAATGTAGGATATATCATTTGTAAAATCATTGATGTTCTTTGTCCAAATAAAAAAATAAAGATGCTTGATTTCAATGTTGGTATTGGTAACTTAGTTTATACGATTATAAATAATATGGAAAAAGATATTGAATTAATTGGAATAGACAATCATATTTTAATGGCAAGAGTTTTTGCTGCTAAAGCTAATATGTTAGATGAGAAAGTAACCGTTCTCCATCAAGATGCATTAGAAGTATTACCTAGTGATATTGATTTAATCGTAAGTGATATTGCCACTTACGATTATGAAAACGATGGATATACTTCTTTATTATATCAAGAAGGAGTTAGGTACTTTCCATATCTTGCAATTGAGCACTATCTAAATGTAAAGTCAGGTTGTAAATATATATATATTATTGATAATGATTTCTTTAGTAAAAAAGGAAGTGATCTTATCAAAAAAACAATTGAGGAAAAAGCGACAATTAAAGCCTTTGTTGTATTACCTTCAAGTATGTTTCAAGACCAGTCTAAAGGGAAAGCATTATTGATAATTGAGAATACACCTAGTGATTCAAAGCATATCCCAATATATATGCTTCCATCCTTAAAAGAAGAAAAAGCATTTCTAGATACAATGAAAGATTTGTTATCAGAATTACAAAAATAAAACTAGTGTAAACTAGTTTTTTTTGATGGAAAAAAGTAATATTAAACGTATTATTTAGTTGAGGTGAAAAAATGAAAACTAAAATAATTACTTTTTTTATGACAGTGTTATTAGTGAATATCCTAAGTTATAATCATATAGTTAAGGCAGAAACTAACCAAGATATTACAAAACCTTTAGTTATGCTTAGTAACAATCAAGGCATTGATTTAAATTTTAATAATTATCAGATGGTTAGTACAAATGTGGATTATCAAATTGAAGGGGCATATCAGGCACTATATCAAGAGTATGGATCAAATGAATTACTAAAAAAAGATATATATATCATTAATAGTAATAAAGTAAAGCAAAAAGAAATAGGCGTAACTAGTGAGTACGTTACAGCATATAGTTCTAGGGAAATAGTAAAATATATTGAAATAGCTGAAGGCAAAAATATAGTAATAACTAAAACTACCAACGAACAAGTCGGACAAGAAGAACCAACCAATAATATATATATAGAATATATTATTAACGAAAATTTAATATGGACAACATGTATTGAAGAAGATTGTTATGCCACATTGGTTGATGTTATTATAAATGATGATGAGATTATTGTAATTGGACAACGTTATTTTAAATATAGTGGATTAGATTTTTTTATTGATAAATGTGACTTTACAGGAAAAATTACGCGTTCAAAATATTATAGTGGAATGGGAGTTGATTGGGTCAACAAGGCTATCTTGATAAATAATAAAATATACTTAAGTGGCTATACGACATCAACTAAAGGAGACTTATTTGGACAACGTCAGAGTGAAGACAGTTTCCTTATTACCATTGATAATTCGACCCTAAATATTACTAATTCAAATTACTATAATGAAGAATTGAATGATGAAATTATAGATATGTATTATTACAATAATTATATTTATCTAGTTAAACGTTATTCTGATAATGGAAATAGTGTGAATCATAAGGTTTTGAAAGTTGATATGAAAGGAGAACTTATAAAGGATCAAACTCTCATATGTTACAATGCGCAAAGGGTTCTAGGTTTATGCATATACAAGGGTACAATCAGGGTTATATGCGAGGATAAAGTCTTAAATACAGAAAATTATGGTACTTATATATATAATTATAATCTCGATTTAAATTTAAGAAATATTGAAAAATATGAATATACCAATTATCATATGTATTTAGAAGATAGTTTTATTAATGATAATAAACAAACCTTACTATATACTATTAATACTAGTACAAAATGCGGATACCAATTAAAAACTATTGATTTATTAAATCATGAAGTTATTGTCGATTATTTTGTAAGTGATGAGGAAAATGAAGATATAAAATTATTAGACCACGCTGCAATAATAAAATATAACCATTGTAATGTATCGATATGTGATAATTACATCATTAGAATCAATAATTTAGGAACATCTAAAATTTATGATCAAACGACAACTCCATATGATTATGAAATATTACTAAATGGGCAAAAGATAGAGCATTCATCTAAGAGTAAAATTGAATATAATGTAAATTTGTATGGTGAGTATATGCTTTTTTTATATTTTGAAGATGAAAAATTTGATTTTTGTTATTACTTAGATATATATGTTGATCCTAATATTAGTGTGGAAGATGGTAAAATATATGATACTAATACAAAAATCACCTTTAATGGACAAGGGACTTTAAATAATCAAAGAATATCATCAGGTTATACGGCGAAAGAACCAGGTATATATAGTTTAGAAGTAGAAGGAAAAGACCAAAAGAAAAAGAAAATATCTTTTGAAATAAAAAATCTATCATCATCTATTGAAGAAACAAAACATAATATATCAGACATTAACAATAATTATATATATAAAAATGAGGTAATTGTAGAAGATAACCCACCATTAAAAGATGCAATTCAAATTAATATTGAGAAAGAAAAATCATCTACTCCATCAACTTCCGTAATTTTTTGGCCGTTACTCATACCGACATCGCTTGCAATAGCATCAACATTTATAATTATTAGAGGAATTAAAAGATGATTAAAATTAAGAGAATAGGTTTATACGTAATAGTAATAACTTTACTAATTCAGTTTGTCTCACTTCCCATTTTTGCTACTTCTACCATTAATCAAAAAGATATTGAATTATATAAAGAAGAAATAAAAGAAATAATACCATTTAAAGAACTAAGTATAATCAATAAAGAAGATATATATTATCTTTCATATAACAATACATTGGAAGTGCTTCCTTATAATGTTATAAAAGCAATTGAGTTTAATGATTATATATATATTTTAGCAAGCAGTCAAAGTAGTACAAAAGAATACTATATAATAAAGTTAAGTAAAGAAACAAAAAAGCAAAATAAAACAATAGTTCCCCTAGAAGAAGTAAACGATCTAATCGTATTTAACAATAATATAGTTGTAGGCGGGATGAAGACATATAATCTTGCTTTATATATATATGATACAAAACTTGAACCAATAAATGAAGTGTATTTAGATGGAGATAAAATGCAAAAATGTACGAAACTATTTGTTAATAATAACCTTCTTTATGTGGTTGGTTTGAAAAGCGCTCATACTAATAATAAGCATTTTGCTAATGTTGGTAATAGGGGAGATATTAAATCGTTTATTTTTAGCTTTGATGATGAATATCAGATTATTAATAAATGCTATATAAATGAACTTTATCCTAATGAAGTGATTGATGATATTGGTTTATTTAATAATAATATTTGTATTAATCTAAAATCAGACAAAAACTATTTAATTGAACTTGATGAGTCATTAAATATCAAAAGTAAAACATCAATTGGATATAATAATTATAAAGTAATATACACATCTAAAAACAATGCAGAAGAATATATTCTTATAGTTGATTATGATGAGTATTTTAATATCATTACATATAATAAAGATAAATATAAAGTAATTGGATCATATGATGGAAGGTATAGAACCCATCAAATTATCAATGGAGAACTTATCGTATATTATGCATTAGAAGGATATACATATAAGAAAATAATAAATGAATATCATGTTGACTATGTGAATGAATTAAAATGTGATTATTTCGCAAATGATGAAACCCAAACTGATCATTTTAAGGCTGATTCCTTTTTTGAGGATTTAAAATTTACAATTGATAGCATAACTCCTCAATATGAGAGAAATACCCCTGGAAATTACATCATTAACTATCTTTGTCATCGCAGTAATGGGCAAGAATTATTGTTACAAACCCCACTTAAAGTAATGAATTATGTCAATATATATCAAAATGGAGTATACCCCAAAGGTAAGCGACTTTATTTCTTTGGCAAAGGATACCTAAATGATCAATTAATTCCTAATGGAACAATGCTTCAAACATTGGGATTAAATACCTTAAAAATTGTCGATGCCAATCAAAACGAAACTATATATAATTTTATAGTTGTTGATGAATATTATAAGGATGAAACAATAATCAATGTTGATGCTGACTTTGTCGCAAAACCAAATGAAAAACTATTAATTCGTATTGATGATTGTATAAAGAATATATATAGTAATGAAAATATCATAGGAAATATTCAAATAGTTAATGATTATAAATATTTAGAATATACGACTCCTAATAGTTGTGGAACTATATATATACCCATTACATCAATTGAGTTAACCGATGGAACTTATCGAAACTATAATAATGGATTAATAATCAAAGTAGTAAAACCATCGCCAGCTTATGAGATATATGAATTTGCGGAGAAAGAATATATAAATTTATCTATTGATGTATGTGATGATTTTGCCTCTATTGACGATATCTATCTTGAATGTTATCAAGATGGGAAAATAATATATAAGAGTAATTCATATCTTAAAAACACTTTAGGTACAATTGACAAACTAGAGATTAATAAAGAATTTGAAGTGTTGTTGAAGGTAAGAAATGAAAGTGGAGAGATTGATACGCTATTTTCCTACCAAGGTAAAATGAGGAAGAACACAAGCATTAATTACGATCTTCAATTTGAGATAAACAATAAAACCGTTAATAGAATAAAATTTAAAATGAATTTACGAAATAAAAATCTAAATCATACTCAAATCTTACTAGGAAAAAACACGACAAATGATTTGTGTAATAAATATACAGTAAAAAATAACTATATTTTGTTATATATATCAATAGGTATAAGTATAGTAATTATATCATTGATAGTCTTCTTTATTTTGAAGAGAAAATCTAAATTTTTTAAAAATAAAAAGAAAAGTCAAAAGTTGAACTGATGTCTGTCAAGTAAAAGCTTTTGGCTTTTTTTAAAAATATTTTATACTTGTAAATTTTTCCAAGTTGTGATATACTAAGAAAGAAAGAAGGTGGAAAGATGAATTTTGTAAATTTATATTTCAAAAGCGAATATTCAATCTTACAAAGTTCATGTAAAATTGATGAAACCTTCAAACTAATAAAAAAAATGGGATATCAATCATTAGCCATCACTGATGAAGGAACAATGTATGGAACAATTAAATTCTATCAAATGGCTCAAAAATATATGATAAAGCCCATTATTGGATTAAAGATTAAATACAAAGTTAATAATCAAAATAGTTCTTTACTTCTTTATGCAATGAATAACACTGGATATCAAAATTTAATGAAAATATCTAGTAAATATATGACAAATGGAAAAACCATTGAACTATGTGATATTCTTGAATACAAAGAAGGAATAGTAGCCATTGTTCCATTTTCAGAAAGTATCTTTTTTACTTATTATTTAAATCGAGAATATAATAATTTGTTTTATAATCTAGAACAATTAAGAGACTCCTTTTTGTATTTGTATATAGGTCTTTTTAAACAAACTAAACTAGATAATCAAATTATAAAAGATTGCTATGAGATGTTTTTAGGTCATAATTATGATATGGTAGCACTTCATAAGATAAGTTATCTAGAAGAAAACGATCGTGATGTTTATCAGGTACTTCGATCAATTGATAATGCAGCAAATCTCGTAGAATTAAGTGAAAGAGAGTTTAATGAGTTTTTCAATAGTCCTGAAGAAATGGAAGTAAACTTTAAGGATTATCCATCTCTTATAGATAACACATGGAAAATATCAAAAATGTGTAACGTCACGATTGAATTTGGTCAATACAAATATCCTAAATTCGATCAAACCATTGATGCTAAACAGTATTTAAAAGAACTTGCTTTTTTAGGTCTACAAAAAAGAGTAAAACAAAATAACATTGTAAATATCAATCCATATATTAAGAGAATAAACTATGAACTATCTACCATTCAGGAAATGGGATTTAGTGATTACTTTTTAATTGTATGGGATTTTATCAAATATGCAAAATCATCAGGAATATATGTTGGTCCGGGCCGTGGTTCAGCTGCAGCCTCGTTAGTTGGGTATTCCTTAGGTATAACTGATGTTGATCCTGTCGAGTTTGACCTTTTATTTGAGCGATTCCTAAATAAAGAAAGAGTATCAATGCCGGATATTGATACCGATTTCCCTGATGATAAAAGAAATGATGTTATAAAATATGTTTGGCAAAAATATGGAAACCATCGTGTTGCACATATTGGTGCATTTGGTACCTTTAAAATAAAACTTGCTATTCGTGATGCGGCTAGAGTGTATAAATTATCTGATATTAGATTAAATGAAGTGTTGAAATGTATTAATAGTATTTCTAAAAAAGAACTTGATGAACAAAACTTAGCTAACTTAGTATCCACCAATGATACATTAATATCACTAATGAATAATTATGAAGATATCGATAAAGTAATGCGGGTGGCATTAAAAATAGAAGGATTGCCTCGTAATATTACTACTCATCCTTCGGGAATTATTATTACAAATGATGAAATAGAAAACTATACACCTCTCGATAATGGGGTTGATGGGATCTACCAAACACAATTTGAAGCCAGTGATTTAGAAATGTTAGGATTACTTAAAATGGATTTCTTAGGGCTTCGTAATCTAACTAATATTGATAATTCAATCAAGCTTATTCGTCGTAATAATCCTTCCTTTGTTTTACCAAGAACTTTCGATGATGATGCCACTTTTAGAATGATTGCATCAGGAGATGTAGCTGGCGTTTTTCAACTTGACTCAGAAGGAATGAGAAAAGTATTGATGGAATTAAAAGTATCTAATTTTAATGATCTTGCAAGTGCTCTTGCTTTATATAGACCAGGCCCAATGGCAATGATTCCTCATTTTATTGCGAGAAAATTTGGTCAAGAAAAGGTATCATATCCTCATCCAGATTTAAAAGAAATACTAAAAGAAACTTATGGTACGATAGTTTACCAAGATCAAATTATGTTGATTGCGAGAAAATTTGCTGGATACAGTCTAGGTAAAGCTGATATTTTGAGAAGGGCGGTTTCCAAAAAGAAGTTAGAAGTATTACAAAATGAACGTACTTCCTTTGTGGAATCAAGTATCAAACAAGGATATGATTCAAAAACAGCCGAAGATATATATAATTATATTGTTAAATTTGCGTCATATGGTTTTAATAAAGCTCATACAATAGCTTATGCAAAAGTATCATATCTTACAGCCTATTTAAAATGTCACTATCCAAATTATTACTTAGCTACCCTAATGACTAGTTCAATCGGAAGTGATACAGATATTAAATTGTATTATCATGAAGCAATTAAACGAGGTATTGGAATACAAGGACCAAGTATAAATGATAGCGTTGATGAATTCATCATAAAAGATAATAAAATACTATTCCCTCTTTCTTTGATTAGAGGATTAGGTAGTGTCAAAGTATGTGATATTTGTAATGAACGAAATACAAGAAAATTTAGTTCATTTGATGATTTTATAAAAAGAACATCAAGCATTCTAACAACAAATTTAATTGAAAATATTATCTATAGTGGGGCGCTTGATGAGTTTGGTCTTACTAAAAAAGCAATGATTGAAAGTTACAACGCAATTATTAATCAGATGTCATATGATTTTATTAGTAATATTATTCCTATACAATATACAGATGAAGAATACGGATATGGTATTCTTCTAGAACAAGAAAAAAAAGTTATCGGGCTTAATCTTAAATATAGTTTTATAAATCAGTATTTACCATTATATAAAGAACTTGGATTGATTAGCATAAATAAAATAAGTGATAATATGAATGTATCAACAATTGGCTATATAGAATCAATTAATGTAATTAAAACTAAAAATAATACCGATATGGCATTTATGAAATTAGCAGACGATGTTAGTTCAATTGAATTAACCTTATTCCCGGATATATATGCAAAATATCACTTTGTGGAAGCAGGTCAACTAATAATTGTAAAAGGTCATACGCAAAAGCGAAAGAATATTCAAATTATTGTGGAAGAAATAAAAAATATATAGGAGGTTTTTATGCAAGTATTATGTTTTGATATTGGAGGAACAGACATTAAATATGGAATTATTAAAGATGAAGTAATAATAGAAAAACATAAAGTCCCAACTGAATCAAAATCTTCACATGATGAATTAGAGAATAAATTATATAATTTAGCTAAAGAAATGCTTGATAGATATGAAGTAGATGGTGTTGGTGTTTCTTGTGCAGGAAGTGTAGATGTTAAACGTGGTTGCATCACTACGCCACCTGAGGCTATTCCTAGTTTTAGAGATTGGAACTTTAAAGAATTCTTTAAAAAGAATTTTAATTTAGATTGTATTGCGGATAACGATGTTAATTGTTTTGCAATTGCTGAATCTATTAGTGGAGCAGGAAAAGATTTAAAAAACTTCTTCACAATTACTGTGGGAACAGGTATAGGTGGTGCCATCATCTTCAATGGCAAAATCTGGCGAGGAATGAACTATAATGCAGGTGAAGTAGGAAGAATGCTTTTACCAAAAGAAAAATTTGAATCACTTGCATCAGTGACAGCACTAGTAAAAAATGCTCGTGAACTTGGACTAGATGTTCATAATGGTCAAGAGATCTTTGCTTTATATGATGAGGATAATTTCTTAGCAGAACATGCTATAACAAGTTTTTATCATTATCTAGCAATTGGTATAGCTAATTTAATATATACATTTAATCCAGAAGCTTTCATTATTGGTGGTGGTATTACTAATCGTGAAGGATTTGTAGAAGAATTAAATAAAACAATTAATCGATATTTAGTAGATGGATTTAAAAATACAGCATTGATTAAACGTGCATATTACAAAAATGATGGCGGAATGATGGGTGCGTATTACAATTTTATATCGAGAGGAGAATAAAAATGGAACAATATATTTTAGATAAACTTAATGCATGGAAAAACTTTAAGGATTTAGATAAAGATTTAAAAGAAGAATTAATTGAAATAGAAAAAGATGATAATTTAGTTATAGATGCATTTAGTAGTGATATTGCTTTTGGTACAGGTGGCTTACGTGGCATAATTGGTGTAGGCTCAAATCGTATGAATATATATGTTGTAAGAAAAACAACATTAGGATTCTATCGTTATATGGAAAAGAGATTCCCTAATTTAAAAGAACAAGGAGTTATCATTTCTTATGATTGCCGTAAAAACTCATACCTATTTGCGAAAACAGCCGCAGAAGTAATTGCTAGTCAAGGTGCAAAAGTATATATTTTTTCAGCAATTCGTTCAACTCCTGAATTAAGTTTTGGGGTTAGACATCTCAATTGCGCAGGTGGTATCATGATTACCGCAAGCCATAATCCGCCAATCTATAACGGATATAAAGTATATGATGATAAAGGATGTCAGCTTGTTCCTGAACTTGCAGATGAAGTAATCGAAGAAATCAGTAAAATAGATGATATCTTTGATATTAAAACAGAGTCATTTGATAGTCTTAAAGAAAGAGGCTTAATTAAAGTAATCGATAAAGAAGTAGATGATGCCTATGTAGAAAAGGTAAAAAGTGTAAGTGTTAATCTTGTTCCATATGAAAACTTAAAGATTGTGTACACTCCACTCCATGGAACAGGGGCATCACATATGGTAAATATCTTAAGTTCTAAAGGATTTAAAGTTATTCCTGTTGAAGAGCAAATGGTACCTGATGGTAATTTTTCAACTCTAAAATCACCAAATCCAGAAGATGCTAGTGCATTTGAATATGCAATAAAACTAGCAAAACAAGAAAACGCAGATATCATTATTGCTACTGATCCCGATGCCGATCGTATGGGTATAGCTGCTAAAAATAAAGAGGGTGAATATACCTTACTTACAGGAAATCAAACGGGTGCTATTTTACTAAACTATCTTGCTAGATTTAAACATATTGATAAAAAAGGTGTTGTATTTAATACAATCGTAACTTCTAATCTTGCGAAAGCAATTTGTGATAAGTACAATCTTGAACTTGTCCAAACCTTAACAGGATTTAAGTTTATTGGTGAACAAGCCGCCTTGCTTGAAGATTCCGATGAAAAAGAATTCTTCTTTGGATATGAAGAGTCATATGGATATGTAATAAAAGATTTTGTTAGAGATAAAGATTCTTTCCAAGCATCATTACTACTTGCGGAAGTTGCATCATTCTATAAAGCATTAGGAATGACCTTGATTGATGTTCTTGAAAATTTATTTAAAGAATATGGATATTATTTAGAAGGAGTACATAACATTTCCTTAACAGGCGTTGAGGGAGCTAAACGTATCCAAAAGATAATGACTACCTTCCAATCAATGAGACTTACTAGCGTTGCTGGTAGAAAGATACAAGCCATTGAAGACTATGAATTATCAAAACGATATGAGGATAACAAAGAAACAAAATTGACTCTTCCAAAATCATTTGTATTAAAATACATCTTTGATGATGGTGGTTGGTTTGTATTAAGACCATCAGGAACGGAACCAAAATTAAAAATATATATTGCTATTAAAGGTAAAACAGAAAAAGCAGCTCGTGAGTTTATTGAGGCAGTTAAAAAAGAAATTTTAGGAATAATTGATAATATTTAGGAGAATATTAAAATGAGAATAAATTTAAAAAATATAACAAAATTTATTAGTCAAGAAGAAATCACAAACAATAAAGAAAATGTTCAAAATGCACTAAACACTTTAGTTAATAAAACTGGAGCTGGCAACGACTTTATTGGTTGGCTAAGATATCCATATGAGTATAATCAAGAAGAATATAGTAGAATAAAAAAGGTAGCAGAATATGTAAAAAATAATGCAGAAGTTTTAGTTGTAATTGGAATTGGAGGTTCATATCTAGGCGCAAAAGCGGTGATAGAAGCACTTCGTCCTTATTTCAACAAACAAGGTGTTGAAATCATTTTCTGTGGAAATACTTTGTCCTCAACATATATGTCGGAATTACTAAAATATCTTGAAAATAAATCTTTCTGTATCAATGTAATCTCTAAATCAGGAACAACTACGGAACCTGCCATTGCTTTTAGATTATGTAAAGAACTATTAGTGAAAAAATATGGTAAAGAATCCTCAAAACGAATTTTTGCAACAACAGATGCAACACGTGGAGCTTTGAGAACACTAGCACAAAACGAAGAATATGAAACATTTGTTGTTCCTGATGATATCGGTGGACGTTACTCCTGGTTCACTGCTGTAGGATTACTACCAATTGCCTGTGCAGGTATAAGCATTGATGATTTAATGTTAGGTACAAAAAAAGCCTATGATGAACTAACTACTCTACCATATGAGAATAATCCAGCACTATTATACGCATCTGCTCGTAATCTTTTATATCGTAGTGGTAAGAAAATAGAAGCATTAGTAACTTATGAGCCAAAACTATCATTCGTTAGTGAATGGTGGAAGCAGCTTTATGGTGAATCAGAAGGTAAAGAAGGTAAAGGTCTCTTCCCTGCTAGTTTAGTATATTCAACTGATCTTCATTCAATGGGTCAATACATTCAAGAAGGCGAAAGAACAATGTTTGAAACGGTTATAGATATCAAAGAACCGGAAGCAGATATTACTCTAACTAAAGAAACTGACAATCTTGATGGTTTGAATTATCTTGAAGGCAAAACACTAAACTTTGTTAATCAAAAAGCAAAACAAGGAACAATCCTTGCTCATGTTGATGGTGATGTTCCAAATATTGTTTTAGAAATCGATAAAGTAGATGCTTACAACATAGGTTATTTATTATATTTCTTTATGTTTAGCTGTGGTGTATGTTGCTACTTAACAGGTATTAATCCATTCAATCAACCTGGTGTTGAAAGTTATAAGAAAAATATGTTTGCTTTACTTGGAAAACCTGGCTTTGAAGCATTAAAGAAAGAACTAGAAAAACGCTTATAAGGAGTATCAATGATACTCCTTTTAGAAAAAATAAAAAGGAGATAATAAATGGTTATAAAATATGAATTAATTAAAAAGGACCCTCGTTCTTTAGCACGACTTGGGAAAATAACCACCCCTCATTCTACATTTGATACACCTTGCTTTATGCCAGTTGGTACCCAAGCTACAGTAAAAGCTTTATCAAAAGAAGAACTAGAAGCCATGGATGTTGGTATTATTCTTTCTAATACATATCATCTGTGGTGTCAACCTGGTCATAAATTAATTGAAGAAGCAGGTGGACTACATAAGTTCATGAATTGGGATCGTTCAATTTTAACTGATTCAGGAGGATTTCAAGTATTTAGTCTTGCCAAAATTAGAGATATAAAAGAAGAAGGAGTTTACTTTCGCCATCACAAAAGTGGGAAACCACTATTCTTATCACCAGAAATAGCGATAGAAGTACAAAACAGTTTAGGAAGTGACATCATGATGAGCTTTGATGAATGCCCTCCTTATCCTTCTACAAGAGAATATATGATTAATTCTGTTGAACGTACCATAAGATGGGCAAAACGTGGACTTGAAGCCCATAAATATCCTGATAGACAAGGTTTATTTGGTATCGTCCAAGGGGGAAACTATCAGGATATTAGAACATATTGTGCTAAAGAATTAACATCCCTACCTTTTGATGGATTTTCAATTGGTGGTTTGAGTGTGGGAGAACCTAAAGAAATCCAAAATGAAGTGTTAAGTTATACAACAGTCTTATTGCCAGAAAATAAACCAAGATATTTAATGGGAGTAGGAAGTCCAGGTGCAATCTTAGATGGAGTAGAACGAGGAATAGATATGTTTGATTGTGTTTTACCAACTAGAATTGCTAGGCATTCATGTGCTATGACTTCACATGGAAGAATCATTTTAAAAAATAAAGAGTTTGAAAATGATTTTAATCCCATTGATGATGAATGTGATTGCTATACATGCAAGAACTACACACGCGCATATATTCGTCATTTAGTTAAGGCAGAAGAAATTCTTGCGGCACGACTAATCTCTATACATAATATTCACTTTCTAGAAAACTTGATGAAAAATATAAGAACGGCAATTAAGGAAAATCGTTTTCTTGAATTCAAAGAAGAATTTTATACAAAATACGGTTTAAATGATAGCGAGAAGGATTTTTAATATGAAAAAAATAATCTACCTAATCCTACTTTCAGTTATGCTTTTTACTATATCAAGTTGTAAAATTCAAAATAAATATGAAACCTATGAGAATGGATATGATATTACAATAGGTGAAGATATAAAACCTTATTTATTATATCCTAATAGTATGCCAATCCTTCATTTTGATATGAAAAATGTCAATGTATCAACCACCAGTACAAACTATCAATTAGTTTTGGTAAGTAATAATTATGAACTAGTAAGTGATGCATGGGAACAACACCTTAAAAATAATGTTTCGGATTACATAGTATTGGAAAACTCTATTCAATCACGAGAAGATGAAGTTGCAAAATTTGGTGATAGCAATAAAAACCTCGATGAATTTGATGAATTTGGTAAAAAACAAGATTATAGCAGGGAAATACGGATGGTAGCATGGACCAATGATGGGACGCGCTATTCATACCAATTCCGTACATTTGTTAGTGGAGGAAAAAGATATTATGCTTTTTGCTATTCAACTCCTTTAACGATGGCACTTGAACAGTCTGTAATGGTGGTAAAAGTCAATAATGAAAACAGACTATTATTAATACCTCTTCCTTTTGATACTAAATACGAAGTATCCGCATCTAATCTTGAACTTGACTCACTCATTAATAAGTCAACTTATTTAGATGAAAAATACTATACTTTCTATTTTCCAAGTAGTTTAGATAATAAGAATTTGGATGAAAAAATCACTCTAGTAAGTAACTGGTATCAACAATATTGTAATGGTCGAATCGAAAACGATGAATTAATAATTGATTATGCAGGTGCTAAATTTAAAGTAATTTTCAACGTAACTAAAGAAGATGGCAATGGACAAAAGCATGATGCTTTTAAATTAACATATATAGAATAAGACTTAATTATATGAACATGTTTTTATAACATTAGTTCATATTGATTAAGTCTTTTTCTTTTGTAATACATCATTTATGATTTTCATATAATTATATGGTGATAAAATGAAACTAACATTAAAAAAAGTAGATAAACCTTTACTAATAGTATTTCTATTACTGGTGGTATTTGGTCTCATTATGGTCTATAGTGCAAGCAATGTAGTTGCACAATATAAATATGATGATAGTTTTTATTTTTTTAAAAGACAGTTAATCTTTGCTTTAATCGGATTATTATGTATGATTTTACTCACAAACATTGATATGATGAATATATATAAATTTACAACTCTTATTTTTTTTATTGGCATTTTAACATTAGTCCTTGTCTTAATTCCGGGAATTGGGGTAGTCAGAGGAGGAGCACGAAGTTGGATTGGATTTGGTAGTTTCTCGTTTCAACCAGCTGAATTTAGTAAGATTACGATGATGCTTTTGCTTGCTAAGTATTTAAGTAGGTATGATAAAGATTTAAACAAATTTACAAATTTTGTTTTTTTATTATCAATTGTGTTTATAAACTTTGGTTTAATTATGTTGCAACCTGATTTTGGAACTGGATTAGTCCTTGTTGTATCAGGTATACTCCTAATATTTTGTAGTCAAGCTCCGCTAAAATTTTTTATTCTTTTATTAATGCTTGGCATATGTGGTATTGTTGTATTGATTATCAGTGCACCATATCGAATGGAAAGAATTCTTGCTTACTTAGATCCATGGAGTGATCCTTTAGGAAGTGGCTTTCAAACAATACAATCATTATATGCGATTTCTCCTAGTGGACTATTTGGACTTGGCTTTAATAACTCAATGCAAAAACATTTCTTCTTACCAGAACCACAAAATGATTTCATTTTTGCTATTGTATGCGAAGAATTTGGATTATTTGGAGCAGTACTACTTTTATTGTGTTTTGCTTTCTTAATAATCAGAATAGTTTGTATAGCAAAAAAACAAACAAATGTATATTACCGGTATGTATGCCTAGGCATAGGATTAATTCTATTTACCCAAATATTTATTAATATTGGGGTAGTAATTGGCTTACTTCCTGTTACAGGTATAACCCTTCCTATTATCAGTTACGGGGGATCAAGTTTACTTCTATCAATGATTATGATTGCCATTGTATTAAATATTAGTCGTTATCAGGAGGATTAAAAAATGAATATACTATTTAGTGCAGGAGGAACCTTAGGTCATATTTATCCGGCAATTTCACTTATCAATCAGATGTTAGATGAAGATAATGATTTAAATATTTTTTTTATTGCAAATCGCAAAGATCAATCATATATGGAAACCCTCAAATTAAGTAAAAAAGTCAAAATAATATATTATGATGCATATGGTATTGCAAAATCACCATTGAAACTCATTAAAGCATTAATTATTAATACAATAACATACAACAAAATAAAAAAAACAATCATTCAAAATAACATAAAACTTGCCATAGGTATGGGAGGATATATCAGTGGTATTACTATAAAGGCAAGCAAAAGGTGCAAAATCAAAACAATAATTCATGAACAAAACAGCATTTTAGGTCTTGCTAATAAAATGTCATTGAAATACACAGATTTATTTCTAACCACCTTTCCAATGACAAAATATATAAGTAATCAATACGTGGTCGGAAATCCTCGATATTTTGAAGCAAGTTTATATAAAGATAATATATTAAAATCAAAGTACAACTTACTAATAATATCGGGAACTTTAGGAGCAGAGTTCATTAATAAGATTGCATCTGAATTTTTACAAAGTTCTTTTAGTAAGAAATTTCTAGTAACACTAATAACCGGAAAAAGATATTATAATAATGTATTAAAACATCTAACACCTTGCTCTCATTTTCAAGTACTACCTTTTTCAAATAATGTATTAAACTTAATATCCCAAAGTGGGATTGTAATATCACGGGCAGGTTCGTCAACAATATTCGAGATTCTTGGAGCGGTTTCTATACCTATTTTAATACCTTCACCTAACGTATCTAAAAACCATCAGTATTATAATGCTAAAGCAATTGTTGATCAAGGCTTAGGATATATGATTGAGGAAAAAAATCTTTCTTTAAATATACTTAACGAAACCATAGATAAAGCCCTTAAAAATTATGTTTTTTTTATCAATAAAATTAACAAATATTCATTTGATTATCAAAAAAATGATATGTTAAACTATATTAAAAAACTGATGGAAGGGGATGCAGTATGTTAGATAGTTTTAAAAGGTTTAAAGAATATATATCAAAATATCAATTGGGATCAACTCTTGATAAGGTTAGTTTCAAATGTCTAACATCCCTCAAAATCGGAGGAACATGTGAGATACTATTTATCCCAGATGATATTGAAAGTTTATCATTTGGAATTAAATACCTAATCAATCTAAATATTCCTTACTTCATAATCGGAGCAGGCACTAATCTTTTAGTTAATGATCGTGATTTTAAACTTGTTGTGATTAGTCTAAAAAAAATAAAAAGATATTATATTCAAAAAGAAGAAAAAGAAAGTGTATATATATATGCGGAAGCAGGGGTTAGATCGCCCATTTTATCAGATTATCTAGCCCTAAGAAAAATAACAGGAGCCGAATTTTTAAGTGTAATTCCTGGAACAATAGGTGGATTAACATACATGAATGCTGGTGCATACAAAAAAGCAATGGAAGATATAGTTGATTCAGTAACCTTTATTGATGGAAAAGGTGATATTCAAACTATAAAAAATAAAGACAACAAACTTAAATTTTCTTATCGTGAATCTTTATTTAAAACAAATAACTATGTAATCATATCGGTAATACTGAAGTTAAGATATATCGATATAAGTGATGAATTACCAAAAGAAAAAATTAAAAGATTTTTAATTAATAAAAAGGAAAGTCAACCCTTAGAAAAAGCTAATGCAGGAAGTACGTTTAAGAATAATCGAGATTTACTTTCATGGCAGATAATCGACAAACTTGGATTACGAGGCTATCAAATTGGAGGAGCTAAAGTAAATGAAAAACATGCGAATTTTTTAGTAAATGAAAGTGATGCTACTTTTCTTGATATGATTGCATTATTAGAATTAATAATATATGAAGCAAAAACACAATTAAACATTGATATGGAATGCGAATGGGAAATCTTAGAATAGCCCATTCTTTTTATTATATTGAGCATAAATTATAATGGAGGTATCAAAATGAATAATCACACAAATTACTTTAGTACCCCTTTTATATCTAAAGAAAAAAGCAATGAAGTAAACAAAACTTTTTTCCCAGTTGCAACAGCACTTGCTAATGGTGCTATCGAAAAAGATATATATAGAGGGTATAAACATTATTTACCACGTCCTTTAGTATTAAATAATACTCTAGAAGGAATGGAACGTACCATACAAGCATATTATTTTTCTTTAAATGATTTAGTTTTATATTTAGACATACACCCAGATGATACAAAAGCATTAATTTTATTTAATGAGTATGTAAAGAAACTAAATGATGCGATGAATGAGTACACAAAAATGAATGGACCAATAAATTTCTATTCTAAGGAAGAAAATCCTTATATTTGGAATCGACTATGGCCATGGGAAAGGAGAAGATATTAATGTGGGTCTACGCAAAATCATTAATGTATCCAATTAATATAAAAAAACGCGATTTAAAAATGGCAAATTTGATTTTAACACAATATGGAGGTCCTCAAGGTGAACTAGGAGCCGCCCTTCGTTATTTAAATCAACGAATTACAATGCCTGATGAAAAAGGGAAGGCACTACTATCTGATATTGGAACCGAAGAATTATCCCACGTTGAAATGATTCAAACGATGATGTATCAACTCATGAAAGGTGCAACTATCGAAGAAATCAAAGAAGCAGGCTTAGAAGGATACTATGCAGAACATGGAGAAGACATATTCCCAATTAATTCTGATGGAGTTCCTTTTACAACCGCATATATATCATCAGTAGGTGATTATATGGCTAATCTTCAAGAAGATATGGCAGCTGAAGAAAAAGCAAGAACAATGTATGAACATTTAATTGATTTAGCAACTGACCCAGAAGTCATCCAACCTTTATTGTTCTTAAGAGAAAGAGAAGTTGTTCATTTTAATCGTTTTAAAGAATTATTCGACTATTATAAAGAAAAATACCCAGAGAAAATCTGAGTATTTTCTTTATAAAAATGATATTACAAAAGTAGCTGTCAATAACTTTGCAAAATGTCCCAAAAAAAATTAAACATAAGCGTATTCTT
>JBJEEE010000062.1:0-11139 GCA_051872775.1 Bacilli bacterium | reverse complement strand
TGAAGAATACGCTTATGTTTAATTTTTTTAGGGACATTTTGCAAAGTTATTGACATTATTTTATACCTTAAGATTTAATAAAAAAAAGACAATTCTTATTAGAAATTGTCCTTAATTATATGTAGTAAAGTATCTAAAATATGTTTTACTTGATCTTTTCTTACATCATTTCTTGTTCCTATATTACAATAATGTTCTTCATAAAGAAAATCAAGTTTAGATGTTTTTATCAATATTGCATAATCACAGCTACCATCACTTGCAGTTGTAATAGATCCCCCCGCAATCCCTGTTACGGAAATGGAAATATTAGCATTACTTATTTGATGAAGTCCAATTACCATTTCTTTTGCAACTTCTTTGGAATAAACCGAGTATTTATCGATTGTTTGTGGATTAACACCAAGTATTTTTATTTTGGCTTCATTACTATATGTAATATAACTTTCTTTAAGTACATTTGAAGCACCACTTGCATTAATAATCGTGCTAGCAAGTAAACCTCCCGTACAAGATTCAGCTGTACTTATGGTTAGACCTAACTCATCAAGTATATCAACTATTTGTTGTTCAAGGGGTTGAGATAATTCACAAGCGGTAATATCTTTCATAATTATTACGCCTCCTATAAAATAATTATACCACATTGCTTTAAAAATCATTCATTTTTTGCTATACTATAAGAAAGGTGATTATATGAATACCATTACAGGTGAGGTAAAAAATACCATTGAAATAAATAAAAGTAGTTTTATCACTTATCTAAAACACACGGAAAAAGTAAGTGATGCAAAAAAATATGTTGAAGAGATTATTACCCTTCATCCAAATGCTACTCATCATGTGGTCGCTATGACTATCGGTAAAACTGGTGAATATGGCCAAGCTAATGATGATGGCGAACCAAGTGGAACCGCAGGTTTACCTGCCCTTGATGTTTTTCGGAAAAACGATATAACTAATTTTACTTGTGTGATTGTTCGTTATTTTGGAGGGATAAAACTTGGAGCAGGTGGCTTAGTTAGAGCTTATTCAAGAAGTGCAAGTGAAGCTCTAAAATTAACAAAGATTGTTCCGATTGTTGATTATACTTCTATTAAACTTACTTTTGATTATAGTTTTTTAAATATAATTGAAAATCGCTTAAGTAATTATGAAATTAAAGCAAAGAGTTTTACCAATGTGGTTTCTTTAGTTTGTAAAATACCTCAAACAGAAGTTAACGAAGTAATTAATCTTTTGATTACTTTAACTAATAATTTAATTAAAATTGAAATACTAAACAATAGTCTTATAGATGAAGAAAATGACCAATATGATTGAGTTAAATACCCAATGATTGGTCATTTTTATTTTAAAAAGGGAATAATTGATTAGTTTTTTCAAGGTAAACTTTATAGCTAGGATTATTTTTCAATAATGAAGCTTCTTCTAATCGCAAGTTAAAAGCAACAAGATATAAAAACATTATAATAGGTGAAAAGATTGTTACCCAAGTGTTATCACCATAGAAAGATGATCCCATAAGGAAAATTCCAACCCAAAATAGAAGTTCACCAAAATAATCCGGATGACGGGATTTTTTCCATAATCCTATTTGTATAAATTCATCGTTTTTATCTTGATGATTATATTTTAATTTATGGCAACTTGCTAGTAGTTTAATTATGATACCTATTACGATAAATAGTAAGCCAACCCATGTTGATAGAGTTGGCATAACCTCAGTAGTAAAACTAGCTATATATAATAAGGAAGGAAGCATACCTATCAATAAAGCACCGGTTGGTAGTATTATGTATAGTAAGAAAATAATCAGCCACCAAGTATGGGGATGTTTTTCTTTTAAACTATTGTATTTTAAATTATCTTTGTCATTTTCTTGATATTGGAAAATCCAGTTAATATTACTTGTTATTGTCCAAATAGCAATAGCAACTAACATTACTATAACAAAGCCATTACTAATTATATTTAACTTAATTGAAAAAAGAATTGCACTATAAGTAGGAACAATATTCCAAAATAAACGATAGATATTTTCTTTTTTAAAGACTAAACTAAAGATAGAAATAAAAACCATTAATACAAAACTTAGTATATAAATAGTTAGTAATTCTCTTTGCATTCCTTCAATATTAATTAAATTATAGATAGGATTATAGATAAGAGTTATTCCAAATAATCCAACTATATATAATAAGGAAATAAACAATATTTCCATGGTTTGGTTTTTGTGCATATTATCACTCCTATATTATATTATACCAAATTATTATATTTTTTATGGAGATTTAACATTATTTATAATTGCGTCTAATGTTTTTAGAAATAGTAATAATAAAAGGGGATGTACTACGATTATAATTTTGATATTTAGTTACAAGATAGCGTGATCCACTTAAATTTTTGGCATAATCATCGATAATGATACTTTCTGTCAATCCTTCAGGATGTCCTGGATATAGAACAATGACAATCAAAGCATCATGCTCAAAATTATCCATTTTAGTCACAAGATTTTGAATAGCTTTAAGCGATACCACGTGATTAGTAGTTATAGTTTTATCACCCATTGGTAAATAGCCAAGATTAAAGATGACAAGATCAAAATCATCTTCTTTTATAAACTCATGACTATCAAGTTTTAAGGTAACATTTGTTAAGTTATGGCGTTTTACTTCTTGTTGCGTTACATCAAGAGCAGCTTGTTGAATATCGTAACTAAAAACATTTCCAAATTCCTTGGTTAATTCCGCCATATAGATGGTATCATTACCTCTACCACAAGTAGCATCGATTAATACCATATCCTGATGTTTATTACGTAAAATATAATCTTTTATTAAAAGATGGGAAAATTCTACAATTTTGTACATAAATCACCTTGATATATTTTTTCTTTTCGCATACGTTTATCAATTTCATTTAAAACCACAAATTTTTTTAAAGTCCATAGTGGTTCAATCAATAAATCTTTAGGAGCATCCCCGGTTAAACGATGTATTACAATATTTTCATCTAGATATCGTAATTGAGTCGTAACAATATCGACATATTCTTCTTTCGATAAAATAGGAAAAGGCGTTTCTTGATATATTTGGGCAAGGGGCGTATTTTTCATAATATGAAGCATATGAATCTTAATTCCATCCGGTGATTCATTGTTGACAAACTTGATTGTATTAATCATATCATCAAATGTTTCATAAGGAAGACCATCAATAACATGAACAATAACATATAATCCTTTAGCTTTAAGTTTGCGGATGGCTTGAACAAAACAATCATTGTTATAGCCACGATTTATAAATTGTGCGGTTGACTCATTAGATGTTTGAAATCCTAATTCTATCCATACTTCTATTTTTTGATTTAATTCTTGTAAATAATTAATAATTTCATCATCTAAACAATCTGGTCTTGTTGCAATACTTAATACTTTGATATTTTCATCAATTGGACCATCCGGAGTTATGATTTGTTCATATACCGATTTTAGTTTTTCAATTGTTCCATAGGTATTAGTGTTGGCTTGAAAATATGCAATGTAATATCCATCACTCCATTTATGTTGCATCATTTGCTTAATTTTAGCAAATTGAATAGGAAGTGGATCAGATCTTTCTCCCGCAAAATCACCACTACCTTTTTCCGAACAAAAGATGCAGCCTTTATAACTAAGTTTGCCATCTCGATTAGGACAACTAAATCCCCCATTTAAAGAGATACGATAAGTCTTTTTACCAAATCGATTTAAACAATAATTAGACATAGTTAAATAATGTTTTTCATCATTAAATAAAGGATTCATTTTATCACTCTTTCTTAGTATAATTTTAACAAATTAATCCCTTTTTGTCAAAACAAATAAAATTAATATTATTTATTTTTTTATATTCAGATACAAATAATATAAATAATCATAATAATATAATAACTAATCAATAAAAAAGAATTGACGGTAACATCAATTCTATTTTTTTAAATTATGTGAATAATAATTAAATATTTTACATAACCAATTTAATCAGTTATTTCACTTATTTTTTTCCCAATTAATTTTTCAGGATTATAATTTTTTCCCGCTTTGGTCATTTTTAGATAAACATGGTTTCCCGTTTCCGCATCAATCTCGGTTTTTCCACATACTCCAAGTTTATCTCCTTGATTGACATTATTACCAACCGTTACTGTTACTTCACTTAATCCGTAGTATGTTGTTTTGAACCCATCACTATGTTCAACGATAACATAGTTATTATATAAAGGACTACTTTTTACTTCAACAACTTTACCACTTAAGACACTTAAAACATCAAAAGTAGTGCCATCTTTTTTAGCATAGCTTGTTCCTACACTTGTACGGAAACTATTTTGGTATTTTATTAGTGATTCTTTTTGTTCTTCTTTAGTTCCATCTTTTTCATAAAAACGTCTTACAATCACATATTCCATTGATTGTTCAAATGGACGTATGATGGTTTCTTCAGGAACAACATCAGCAATTGGATCCTCTGGATCATCAGTGTTAATTACAGGTTTATCGGTATTGTTTTTAGAATTAACCGAACTAATGACTAAAGCAACCGCAAGCAAACCTACTAGACCTACGAAAAATAAAAACTGAAATTTATGCTTGGCTATTTTCTTCAATAATTTCATATTCTCACCTCGCATTTAGTATTTACTAAATGTTTGATTTTATACAAAAATTATGAAAAAATATTAAAGATTCGTTCCAATAATTCAATAAAAGCTTTTGTGAAAAGATAACTAATAATAACTGAGGCAAAAGCATATGCTATTCTAATTTCAACAATCTTGCCTTGTTTAAAGTTTTTTTCAAAATTTGAAGCGAGTAATACAATAAAACTAAATACTAAACAAGCAAAAAAGAAAATTACATAAAGTATATCTAAATAATTATTCATTTTGCGTTTCCTTCTTTTTGATTGATTTTATTTTTTTGATTAGTTTTACGATATAAATAGTAAGACCTATTGCTGTAAATAGAATTACCGAAAATAGAAAATAGGCCCATCCAAGTTCATCGTCTTCTTTACTAGCATTACGCCATAGGAGATAGCCACATAAAAAACCGAATAAAATGAGGGTTCCAAGTTGAACTAAATTACTAAGAAGCGCTTCTTTTAATTCTTTATTCATTGGTTTTTTCATGTTCTAACTCCATTATTTTATTTACTCTTCGTTCATGACGACCATAAGTAAAAGCCGTTGTTAAAAAGGTTCTTACGATTTCTTTAGCAAGATTTACATTTGTATCTTTTGAAGAAAGACATAATACATTTGCATTATTATGTTCTCTTGTTAAAGTTGCATTTTCAACACTATTTACTAAAGCAGCTCTGATACCATTTACTTTATTGCTGGCAATCGACATACCTATTCCTGTATAACAAACTAAAATACCAAATTGGCATAGATTATCTCTAACCGCATAACTTACTGCTTTCGCAAAATCGGGGTAATCCACTGACTCTTTTGAGTTAGTACCATAATCTATGATATCGTAGCCTTCTTCCTTTAAGTATTTAATTATTTCATTTTTTAATTCATATCCTGCATGATCTGCACCGATTGCGATTTTCATTTTAACACTTCCTTTTTTATTTATTTAAATGATCATAAAAATAACTGCGATATTCAATTTCGTTGTCATCTTCAAATGAGATGTTAAAGAAATCTGGATAAAGGAGCGTCCAAAAGTTTTTTCCCTTTCCTTCCCCAATAGTAATTACAATGGTGGGATAAGTCCCTGAAGGAATAAACTCTTGATTGTAAGACTTTGCGGGGAAAGACTCGTTACGATATTCCACTTTAATCGTCTGTTTATAATCCTTATTTATTCTTTCTTTAATCATCTGCTCTAATTCTTGAATCCCAATGTTGGGATTTTCTTCATATATTAGTTTTACTACTTCTTTTACTTCTAGTTTATTAGCTTGATCAATCTCACTATTGGAGTTTGCTAAAATTCTTAAACGTAAAGTATCTTTATTTGAGGTACAACCATTACACACAATTATTATAATAAAACTAATAATCAAAATAAATAAACTATTTCTAAATTTTACCATTTTTTATCACCCATTATATTATGGGTTAAAATAGTATAATTATACCTAAAAATTAGTTAATTTTAATATCTCCTTGACGAAGCACGATTATTTCTTCCTTTGTTGCATCAATTACGGTTGATGAAACATTAGATTTGGGTTCATCATCTTCTTCAATCAAATAATCAATTTGCGCTCCAAAATGTTCTTTTATCGTTTTATAGTCATTTAAAGGAACCTCACCACTTAAATTAATACTAGTGGTAGCCATAACACCAAATTTCTTTAATATTTTTAAAGCGATATCAGAATGGGGAATTCTAAATCCGATTGTAGGGATATCGGGATTAATCAAGATACGTTGTTTTTTATTTTTATTAAAAACAATCGTTAAAGCTCCGGGCCAATATGTTGTCGCAATCTTTCTTACTTTTTCAGGTAGATTATCTATATATGGTAAGATATCATCAATACTTGATGCAAGATACGCTAATGGCTTATTTTCAGAGCGTTTTTTCATTTGATAGATGCGATTTGCCCCTTCGACATCATTAACTAAAACCCCTACACCATAAACGGTGTCGGTAGGAAAGCAAATAACTTTTCCTACTAAATCTTCTTTCGATAGTTTCAATAATTCATCAACTTTCATTATCATCATCCTCTACTTGATAGTCCACACTATCATATACAATATTATTTATCGCACTTGATATTTGATGAGATTGATCAAGTACTTTCTTTTTGTGGTGTCGTTTATATAGAATTATAAAAGTAATTATTAAGATTTCAAATACTAGTAAACCAATGAAAATGATAAATATTTTATTAATAAATGACATTAGATTTCTTAATTTAGTATGATAAGGAAATTGATTGAGACCTTCTCCTTGTTGATTTAACTCAACATCATCAATCACATAAGAACAATACACCGAGTGATTTTTACTGCTAATTAAAGATATTTTATAACTAGAATCTAAAGATATCTTAATATCATAAAAAATTTGATAATTTTCATCCGATAAAATATAACTTTTATCATCTTTAGTAATACTAAAAATCATTTCTTCATTATAGCGATTAGCAAAATAAAGGGATATTGAATAATGATTATTTACATACCCTTTACATATAACTAAATCACCAACATCTAATTCTTTTTCAAAAAGATAATATTCTTGATAACTCTTATCAATTGTTTCTTTAAACTCATTTAATCTTGAACTTGAAACACTTGTTAAGGCAATACTACTCAATATTATTATAAGATATGATAATAATCTCATAGATTACTCCTCATTAATTATTATGGTAATCCGATCTTTCCCACTTAAATCTTTGATAGTTTCGTATTTTGAATTAGGGAAGTATTTCTTTATTAGTTGTTCCATTTCCTTTTTCTTATTATAACTATGCTCAAAAGCAATGAAATTAGGAGTATTTAAAATTTTACTTGCATCTTTCAAGATTTGTTCGTAAAAGTCCATTCCTAACGTTCCCCCAAATAAAGCTACATGAGGTTCATTGTTAATTACGATATCTTCAACATATTCATTATTAGGAATATATGGCGGATTAGATACTAAAATATCAAATTTAAGATTGCGTTCTATTAATGGTTTTAACATATCACCTTGAAAAAAGGTCACATTGGCTTGATTATTACTAGCATTAATCCTTGCCACATCTAAAGCTTCATTACTAATGTCTGTCGCAAACACCGTTAGATTAGGTTCTTCTTTTTGAAGAGCAATGGCGATAGCACCTGATCCCGTCCCAACATCTACAAGTTTTACCGGTTTACCCTTAAACACATCATCATATGTAGATAGAACATATCCAACTAGTTCTTCTGTTTCCGGACGAGGGATTAATACATCTTTATTAACCATCATTTTATAGCCAAAAAAGTAACTATAACCTAAGATATGTTGAACTGGTCGTTTATTTATTATATATTCATCACATGCTTTCTTAAGTAATTCATAGGTGTTTGGTTCAATTTCTTGGTTTAATGCAAGTAAAAAGTTAGCACCATCTAAACCTGATAGTTCCAAAACTAGTATTTTGATTGCTTCTTCTTCTAAAGATGTACCTTTGATTCTTTGGGTTTGTTCTTTGATAAATTGATGATATGTCATTTTGACCTCGCTTTATATAGTTTTTCGGTACCTTTTTTAATGATGTTAAAATATGATACCAATTATAATTCATTATTATTATATCATTTTTTGACAAAACTAGCAATTTACTTATCTTATTAATTTTAAAAGGCGTTACAAAAAAAGCATGGTTCATACAGGTTTTACCAATTAATTTATATTTTTTATTTTTATATTGTATATGCGTAATTCCTTGTATTTCGTTATAACCTAAAGGAATGACATTTAAATATTCTTTATTGGAGGAAATATACGTCATATCATAACCCACACATTCTCCTTTTTTAAGAAGAAATGAAGATACAACACTAGTAGTAAAAACAAGCGATGGATTAAGATTTAGATGATGATTCCCATAACCATAAAGTGCAAGCCCGACTCGTATCATATTGCCTATGATATTTTTATGAAGGGATGATGTACATGTACTATGAATATGTTTAAAATTATATTTTTCTATATATTTTAAAAATAAATATTGTTGTTTATGATAATATTCATATTCATCTTCATTACTAGCAAAGTGCGTATAGATTCCATCGATTATAATATTGGGTTTAGCTTGCAAATCATCTAGTATTGCTTCAAACTCTACCATATCATTTATTCCTAAACGGTTCATACCAGTATTTACCCGAAGATGAACGGTTATGATTTTATTGCTTTTTTTAATACAATTTAAATCATCAATACTATTTATTGAATATATTAGATATTGGTAATCATCCTTTATTGACATAAGGGTGGGACTTTCTAAAATTAAAACTTTAATTTTATTATTAATAATATAATCTTTATCATGTAAATACTCTTTATAGGTATTATAGACAATCCAGTTTATCCCAGCATCATAAAGCGTAGGAAGAATATACTTACTTCCTAATCCATAGGCATCACTTTTTATTACTGCCATTATTTCTTTATTAGTTACTTCTTTAATTATTTTAATATTGTTTTTAATTGATGTTAAATCAATAAACAAGCTCATGCTATCACCTATATATTATACTTGATAAAAGATAAATTTATTACTATCTATACAAGATGGATAATATAAAGTATATAAGAAAAAAGCAATTATGGTTAGCTTCTAAGCCTTTAGCCATAATTGCCCTTTTATTATTATTAACATAATTAGATAATATATCTATTATTTAATTAATTTTCTTCTACACTCAATAAGCGTTTTTGTTCATAAGTAATCAAAGCTTCAATGATTGGATCAAGTTTTCCTTCCATTACTCGATCTAATTGTTGAAGCGTAAAGCCAATACGATGATCCGTTACTCTATTTTGAGGATAATTGTATGTTCTTATCTTTTCGCTTCGATCACCACGACCAATTTTAGCTTGGCGTTCTGCTCCTTCTTGAGCTTCTTTTTCTTCAAGCATACGGTCATATAATCTTGCTTGAAGTACTTTTAAAGCACTTGCTTTATTTTCATGTTGGCTTTTTCCATCTTGACATGATACAACAATTCCTGTAGGAATATGGGTAACACGAATAGCAGATTTGGTAGTATTTACACTTTGTCCACCAGGACCAGAAGAACAGAATATATCAATTCTTACATCATTCATATCTAGGTTTACTTCAAGTTCATCAGCTTCTGGCATAACAAGTACGGTTGCGGTTGAAGTATGAATACGGCCAGCTGATTCAGTTACGGGAACCCTTTGAACTCGATGTGATCCGGACTCATATTTTAATTGTGAATATACAGAATCTCCTGTAACCATAAATGATACTTTTGCAAATCCACCTGCTTCACATGGTTCTGAATCAATGGTTTCAACTTTCCATCCTTTTGATTCAGCATATTTTAGATACATACGATATAAGTCACCCGCAAATATATTAGCTTCATCTCCACCAGCTGCTCCCCGAATTTCCACAATTACATTCTTTTCATCGTTTGGATCTTTTGGAAGTAAAAGAATTTTTAATTCTTCTTCGATTTTCTGATGTTTGGCTTCGCTTTCAGGAAGTTCCATTTCTGCCATTTCCCTTATTTCAGGATCATCATCTTTACTCATTTCTTTTAAATCCGCAATATCTTTTTCAAGTTGTTGTAATTCACGATACTTAAAAACTATTTTTTCAATTGAACGTTGTTCTTTTGATAATTCCGTTAGTTTTTTAATATCGCTAATCACATCCATATCGGTAAGTAATTGTGATATTTGATCATATCTTTGACAAATTACCTCTAATCGGCTTGTCATAAAAATTCACTCCTGTCTATATTTACATATTAGCTTTTTTTGCTTTTTTTCTTTTTGATAATAAAATTTTTAAAGATTCTTTGTTCATTAAAACGGCAATATGAACCATAAAAATGATAGTCAATATAATCTAGTGGACCTTGACGGTTCTTCGCAACTGATAAAACAATTTCTGTTAATTCTGGTTTTTTAGTTGGTTTAACTGATTCTTTTTTAACTTCTTCATTGAGTTCATCTGCTAGTTCATCTTCCACATCAGCACGCTTAAATAAGAATAAAACTAAGTCAGCATCTTGTTCAATACTTCCTGATTCACGAAGGTCAGCAAGCGTTGGAAGTTTATTTTCACGACTTTCAATACTTCTAGAAAGTTGTGATAAAGCAAGAATCGGAACCTCGAGTTCACGTGCAAGCATCTTTAGTGCTCTTGAAATCATTGATACTTCTTCTTGTCGATTTCCTCTATTATTTACAGTTGTAATTAATTGTAAATAGTCAATAATAACAAAGTCAAGTTTACCTTCATTTTTAAGTTGACGACATTTAGCACGAATATCACTAATATTACATGAACTATCCTCATCAAAATATATATGAAGTTTCGATAATTCTTGTTTAGCAAGACCAAGTAAAAGCATTTCTTCGCTGCTTAATTGCCCACTTCTTAC
>JBJEEE010000061.1:0-36704 GCA_051872775.1 Bacilli bacterium | reverse complement strand
CACTTGAAATCTTAGTAACGATTTCACCATTTAACTCCCAACCTTTAAATGTATAGCCTTCTTTAGTGGCAGGACTTAATACTACTTCTTCTCCTTCTGTAAATTCTGTAGGATTTGAACTACTATTTGCTCCTCCATCTAGGTCGTATGTTATAGTGTGTTTTACTGCTGTTTGTCCAAAAGATAGAATTTCACTTTTTACATATGATGTTGATTCACCTTCTGGTTCACAAACTAATACAAGTTGTAATATATATATATTTGTGCTTGGTTCAAGGTTTTCTATCGTTAAAGTTCCCATTATATTCTTTATTTCATATTCTGTTTCGTTACATAATATATATTTTTTGGTTACAACATTATCTGAATCCGTGAAAGAATATTTTATAGATACTTTATTTGTATACTCTCTTAAGATTACAAATGAACTAATTTGAGGTAAGTCATATGTTGATGTTTTTACTTCTTTTTCAATCTCTCTCTTATATGATAAACCTGTTATCTCATCATAAGAATCATAACTAATTGTTATCTTATAAATAGTATCTTCAATTAAATCTGTTATTTCAAGTTTATTATCTGTGAATTTGTAGTCAGTTTGATTAATATTGACATTAACATTTTTGACGCTACTATTCGGTGTTAACGATAAAGTAATTTTGCTTTTTCCTACATTGGTAACGTTTATTTCTGGTGTTGGGCCTTCAAACATATTTGTCTTGCATTTAATGCTAGATGATCTAGTAAATCTTTGTTCTCCTGAGACAATATCGTACGTAATATCAATTTTGTATTCCGTATTTTCATCTAAGTTGTCAATAATAACTTCGTTATCTACTAATGGATAATTTTGACCATTATAACTAGCAACGACATTTTCAATATGTGAATTAATTCCATTTAAAACATCATTTAGTTTTAAAGTTACACTATGGTGTGTTGTTTCTTCTACATCGACCCTTGGATCTCTTACAACAAATAATAATCCCGTCATGTTTGCTCTTACACCATCACGAACGTAATTACTTATAACAAATTTACCATTTTCATCACGATAAATACTTGTTACAGAACCACCTCCATCTAATTGGTAAGCTTCAACAACACCATAATGTTTAAGGGTTGCATTACATTCATCAAAACCCATACCTGCATATCTTGTTGTTATATCATTTGGATCATTTGCAACATCAACTGTTAATAAGACATATGTTCCATCTGCTTTTCTGCCTACAATTGATCTACTATAACGATTGCCATCGTATGAAGTGTGAACAAGCGGTTGGTCTACATCATCTTTACGATGAACAGAGTGAAATCCCGTTGATGCTTCACAATTATTTAAAGCATCGTTTTCATATTCTGCATCGACAACTATTCTGGTGTTAACTGATAATGCTTGTTTTAATTCTTCATTTGATGTTTCAATTGCAAATTGATTGCTTATTAAATTGACAGAATTAACTACTTTATCGATAGTTCCTCTACCGAAAAACGAATCTACTCCTCCATATGCTTTACAATTATTCATATATGCAAGTTCTGGATTTGATACTACATAGATATCATTACTTGATTCTACATTTTGATTAATATATTGACCAGCATTATAAATAGATATATATGTAGACCATACAGCAGTTTGTCCTGCTCCTGGTGCCTCATTGATTTTATCTACATTAAATTTAGCAATTTCGTTTTTGTATTCGTCTATAATTGTTAAAACAAAACCTTTAACTGCGCTTGCTTCTACCAACGAATTAGCTTCACCATTGTTGGCAAACCCAACGTGCATATTAGTTGAATTCTGAACTGTATAGGGAATTCTTGATTCGTTATCCATAATTAGTGGATAATATGTTTGTGGTGTAAAATATGCAGAGCCTGCAGCAATATCATTTCCATAACCAACAGTATATTGATCTCCATTGGTTCCCCCCACTACAATCCAACCAGGATGATTTAATTCGTAGTCTTCTGCTATTTTATCAAGGGTTAATCTTGAATAGTTTTTAGAATCACTATGTGACCATGTAACTAGTTTTGATGTGACACCATCAGTCTTCATGGATAAAACATTAATGTGTTGTTTGTTGGTTCCATTTGCAACACCCCATACTGAACTATGTTCCATACCCATAACATTAATGGTTTCATCTTTGGTTGGTGTCCAGTTTCCGTTTCCATTATCACTTGTGGTAGCGTATGCTCTTTGTTTGGGAGCAATAACTACAACAAACATAAATAAAAGCAAAAATAGACTTAAAAATTTAATTGTTCTTTTCATTTTCTTCTCCTTTTTTAACTATGTAATTCTCTTTTCCCATATTTTATTTTCCCCATAACACCCTTCATAAAATCTTCTTTAGCTTTTTCAAACATTATTAACTTATCGCGGTATGCTGGATCTCTCCATCTCATTTCATGACGTTCTCCCCTTGCTATTTTTTTATCAAGTTTAACATAGTAGGGGTCAAGATTTTTATATTCTTCCCACAAATATAAGCGGTTTCGATATTCATAGTATATTGAAAGAGGATCCTTATCATATGTAGACATTTTTACAAATCCAATTCTTTTTTCAACAATGCGATAATTTTCATTTCTTAAGACTTCATTATTAAATAATATGATTTTATATCCTTTAAGTCGCACTCTAATACAATATTCATAATCAAACATTGATTGATAATATTCTTTTTTTAGTCCACCCATTTCTTTATATATATGCATATTAATGAAAGCTCCTACAAAGTTACACCCACCTAAAACATAACGTGTGGTTTCAGCTTTTTGTTCAAATATTTGGCACCCATATAAAGGCATTGGTGTAGCAATTGCGATATTTGATGTATCATTATTCATCAAGTATTTTTTTATTGTATTAAATACACTTTCTTCGTAGCGATATCCGAGTTCTAAATTAACCGAAAAATCGGCATTTTCTTCTAATGCTTTATTGAGCATTCTTTCATAGTTCAACACTTCTCCTAGATCTTCACAAGTAGCATACTCGATGTTATCGTATCGCTTCAAGCTTTCATAGAATTTATCAAGTTGACTGTTTGTTATATTATATATATATAACTTATCAATATGCCATATATATTCTGTTAGTGTTCGATTGAAAGCGGCTATTTCTTCTGGTTGATATATATCTTTTGTAATTAATAAATTAACTATTAATTTCATAGTTTGTACCTCTACGTATAGTATATCACTTATTGTTATTTTTTTCAAGAATTAAAGAAAAAAAGCACACTAGGTTTACTAATGTGCTTATATTACTTTATTAGTTTTTATTTACACTACCAAATACATGCATCTTTTCATCAACTGCTGCAGCGATACCTTTTGTTGCAGGGCCAATAATCTTACGTGGATCATAAACTTTAGCATTCTTTTCATCTGCTAAGAATTCTCTTAATAATTTATTAAAGGCAAGTTGACATTCTGTGTTAACATTGATTTTACATGTTCCACAAGCAATAGCTCTTTGAATTAAATCATCAGGAATTCCTGTTCCACCATGAAGAACAAGTGGCATATTTGTAGCTTTACCAATAGCTTCCATTTCAGTAAATCCAAGTACTGGTTCTCCTTGATAAGGTCCATGAACAGAACCTAATGCTGGTGCTAATGCATCAACTTTGGCTTCATTAACAAGACGAACACATTCATTTAAATCGGCATATTTAATTCCGCCGATAACACCATCTTCATTTCCACCAACTGTACCAACTTCAGCTTCAACACTTACGCCTCTTGCGTGTGCATAATCTACTACTTCTTTTGTTATTGCAATGTTTTCATCAATTGGATGATGTGATCCATCTATCATAACTGAAGTAAATCCTGCGTCAACAGCATTTTTACAACTTTCAAAAGATGAACCATGATCAAGATGAATAGCAACATCAACGGTAATGTTTAAATATTTCATTAAACCTTTAACCATACCTACAACTGTGTCAAATCCACCCATATATTTTGCGGCACCTTCTGAAACGCCTAAAATTACTGATGAATTGTTTTTTTGTGCAGTTTCTAAGATTGTTTTAGTCCATTCAAGATTGTTAATATTGAATTGACCAACTGCATATTTCCCTTCTCTTGCTTTTTTTAACATTTGTACCATATTTACTAGTGGCATAATATATATATCCTCCTTTGTTTATTATAACCTAATCTAATAAGAATGCGGCTATGCCGATAATTCCACAACCAATGTGGGCCCCAACCGCTGGGGTTATATAATGAATTGGAATGTCCTTAATGTCTTTTCTTGCTAATCTTATTTTTTCAATTACGATTTTTAGCGTTTCTTCATTTAGAGAGTGAAAAGCAAATAATTGTGGGTTTTTACATTTCTCAATATATTTTAAAACTAATTCAATTATGCGGTCAATTGCTTTTTGATATGATTTTACTTTTTCAATTGACTTAATTTTTCCTTCTTCTGTTAATTGAAGAATAGGCTTAATTTTAAATAACGTTCCTAAAAAGCCTGCCGCATTACTTAGTCTACCGTTTTTTACTAGATAACCTAAATCATTAACCAAAAAATAAGCTGTGTTGTGTTCGATCAAAAATTTACTATAATTTATAATTTCCTCAATAGATTTCCCCTCATCTACCATTTGCTTAGCAACAATGGCTATGTATCCTTGTATGTAAGCAGCTGTTTTTGTATTAATTACATGAATATTAATTTTATCTTTATACTCTTCCGCAATTTTTTGTACTGTACTTCCTGTAGAACTTAATTCAAAAGAAATTGGATAGTGCAACACGTCAGTATAACCTTCTTTAATCAAATTATCAATTGTATCATATATATCCGCAACACTAGGTGCACTAGTTGAAGGAATTTCTGATGCTTTGGTTATCTTACTAATTCGATTATAGAATTCATCTGCTAGTATATCGATACCATCTACAAGCGGTTTTTCATTTGGAAAATTTATTGAAGAGCGCAAAACAAATATCCCAGTATCATATCCCACATAGTCAAGCCCTGCATTAACATCTGTCATTACAGCGATTTTCATATGAACCTCCGATTAATCATTTTACATAGTTATTATATCATAACAAGTTTAAAATTACAAGAGATATTGCTTTTTCATCTTTTATTAGAACTGTTGATTACAATATATATATAAAAAAGATAGATTAATACAATCTATCTTTCACCCTTCTAAGTATCTACTCATAAATGTTCCACCAAACTCCGCAATGGATTTTTCTAATGATGTAATTCCCTTGTTACCAAGAACAATTACACATCCCATAATATCACCATACACATTGATGGGGCGAATAATCATCGCTTTTTTTGTTTCGATGTTTTCACATATATCAATGCTTTCTGTTTCATCTAATATTTGTGTTTGCCTTTTGTTTAGTTTTTCTTCGAGTTGCATTGATATTTTTTTACCAATGAGATTTTGTTTGATGTCTCCAGCTGAGGCAATTACTCTTTCATTATCCGTAATTATAATATCAATTTTATTTGATGCATAAACGCTATCTACGAATTCCTTGACAAAATCATTGACATTTTGGACAGGAGAATACTTTTTTAAAGTAATCTGATCATTTCCATCTGTATAGATTTCTAGCGAATCGCCTTCTTTTATTCTCATTGTTCTTCTTAATTCTTTGGGTAAAACAATTCTACCTAAATCATCAATCCTTCTTACTACTCCTGTTGCTTTCATAAATTACCTCCATATCTATCATTATTATGGATCTAATTTACGTTTTTATACATCAAGTTGTTCTAAAAATTTAGTAAGTATATATATATACGATTTATTGTTTGGTTTGGTTTTACATGATACATAAATTTTATTCTTTATTATTTCAAATTTTAAACAATCGAAATCATGATCAAATAAAAAGTTATATTTTCTTTTAGTTAATTGTAAACTATATTCCTCTTCAAAACCAAATAATACGGAATCTTCTTTTTCTTTAAATGTATCTACATGTCTTGTTTTTAATAAATGTTCTAAATATTTTTCTTCCATATAAAGAAGAATGTCATCGCTTAGTTTTCCATATCTATCAGTATATTCATTGATTAGCATATTGACTTGGTCGCGCGATTTAATCTGGTTAATCGACTGATGAATTTCGATTCTTATTTCTTCATCTGAAACATATGTAGGAGACACATGCCTAGAAATATCGATATTAAACTTACGCGGATTGGCTGGAGGTGGAGTTGTTCCCTTTATTTCGTTGATAGCATCATTTAATAGTTTCATATACAAATCCATACCGATTGCATCGATATATCCTGACTGTTCACTTCCTAAGATGTCACCTGCACCTCTGATGGCTAAATCACGCATTGCAATTTTATAACCACTTCCAAGGGCGGTAAATTCTTTAATTGTTTCAAGTCTTTTTTCAGCTTCTGAGGTTAAGACTTTCCCTGTATCATACATAAAGTATGCATATGCAATACGATCGCTTCTTCCAACTCTTCCTCTTATTTGATACAATTGTGATAGACCTAATATATCAGATTTTTCGACAATTAATGTGTTAGCATTAGGTATATCTATTCCTGTTTCAATAATCGTTGTGCAGAGTAAAACGTCAAATTTACGCTCTAAAAAGTTTACTAAATACATTTCTATTTCTTCTTTGTCCATCTTACCATGAATCATTCCAATTTTGGCTTTTGGAACTAAATTTCTTAATTTTGTTAAAATACCATCTAACTCATTTATTCGATTTAATAAATAAAAAACTTGTCCTCCCCTAGCAATTTCACGATTGATGGCTTCTCTTATTACCGATTCGTTGTTTTCTAATACATAAGTTTGAACAGGTAAACGATTAACTGGTGGAGTCTCAATTAATGATAAATCTTTTAGACCAGATAGCGCAAGTTGGAGCGTTCTTGGTATGGGCGTTGCGGTTAAAGTTAAAACATCCACAAGTGACTTCATCTGTTTTATTTTTTCTTTGTGCGTAACACCAAAACGTTGTTCCTCATCGATTATTAACAAACCTAAATTTTTATAAGATATTTCATTTGATAACAAACGATGGGTCCCAATAACAACATCTACTATTCCTGATTTTAAACCATCTATTATTTCTTTTTGCTTTTTGCGATCAACAAAGCGATTTAATAATTCTACTCTGATACCATATTTTTCTAATCTATCTTTAAATGTATAGTAATGTTGTCGCGTAAGCACGGTAGTTGGAGCTAAATATACGACTTGTTTACCATTGTCTATTGCTTTAAAGGTCGCTCTTAGAGCAACTTCCGTTTTTCCAAAACCAACATCACCACATATTAAGCGATCTACAGGTCGTGGCCCTTCCATATCTCGTTTGACATCGCTTATTGCGTTTAATTGATCAGTTGTTTCGACAAATGCAAAATCATGTTCAAATTCAAGTTGTTCATTACTATCTGGTTTATATATATAACCTTTCATTAATTCTCGTTCAGCCTGAACTTTAATGAGTTTTTGTGCGATATCTCCGACTTTTTCTTTAATTTTCGCTTTCTTTTTAGCCCAATCCTTACTATTCAGATTATTTAATTTTGGTGTTTGGTTTTTACTACCTATATATTTTTCAAGTAGATATATATTTTCGATAGGTATATTTACTTTTGTGTCATTTGCATACTGAAGTGAGAGAAAATCTTTTTTTAAGCCCCTTATTTCAAGTGTTTTAATTCCTAGATATATCCCAATTCCATAATCTTGATGTACGACATAATCACCTGGATTAAGTTCGTCTTTATGGTATATCTTTGTAGTATGTTTATAGTATTTTTGATACTTATTGTTTTTGGAAATCTTTGAAGGCGCGTATTCGTTAGGCGTAATTACTTCTAAATTTTCTTCATAATCTATAAATCCATATGCATTAGTAGATACACCTACATTAATCTTGCCTTTTTTAATTTTATTGTCGTTATCTTCTAAAATATAGTAATGAAGATTGCGCGTTTCTAAAAGTTCTTCAATATAAGAAAGTTTATTTTCATCAAGATGAGTTATGATATACGTTCTTCCTTCATTCATTTGGATATCATCAAACATTGTTTTTAGATTATTATTGTATTCTAAAACGTTACTAGTCTTTAAGTCAAATAAATAATGAAGATTAATATCATTTAACGATGATAAAAATGAAGACGTATATATATTATTTTTTGCAAAATCTTTTACTTCTATTAATGATTTAAAAAATTTCTTATCATATTTGTAATTTAAGTTATTTAAATACTCTGTAATTTCTTCATTTCTTTTTTTCTCATATGACAATAAATCATTGTAATTTTCATAAAAACAAATTGCATTAGGAATTATTGACAAAAAGTTTTGATAATTCTCATCAATTTGTGGCAAATATATATATAATTGTTCAAAATTTTGATATTCAGGAATTTTTTCGACAATTCTTTTGGTTTTGTCATCCATAGGATAGGTTTTTTTAATCCTTTGTATTATCTCATTAATTTCCTTTTTTTGATAATAGATTTCATATAATGGAAACACTGAGGTTGAATCTATTTTTTTTATACTCATTTGCGTTTCTAAGTTAATCGTTTTTATGGAATCAATTTCATTATCAAAGAAATTAATTCTAACTGGTTCGTCGCGGTTAATTGGATATATATCTATAATGCTTCCTCTTACACTAAATGTACCAAGTTCATCTGTGACTGCGGTTTTTTTATATCCTCTTATTAATAATTCCTCAACTATTTGATTAATTTCTATTACTTGACCAACATGATACTCTAATATAGCAGATTGAAGCTTTTCTTTCGACATTAAATTCTTTAATATACCATCTGTATTTGTAACAATTAATTGAGGCTTATTATTTAAAATATTGTATATTGTCAACATTCTGGCTAGTTTAAATTCACTACTTGACGCAATTAAATCGGTTGAAATAAACTCTTCAACCGGAAAAAAACTTACAGATTCATTTCCTAATAAATCTGTAAATACTTCAAAAGCTTTGGATGCTTCAAAGGTATCATCACATACATATACTACAAAACTATTTGTTTGTTTAAATACCATTGAAGCAATCATCTTTGACACATTTACACAAGTGTTGCCAATATATATATTTTCATGAGATTTGGCACTTGCAATCTGATTAATTACTTTATTAATTTTGGGGTGCTGATGTAGCAATTCTAATATGTCCATATTATTTCACACCATTATATATATTCATCATACAATCAAATCCTTTTTTGATAACAGTATCAATCATTTCAGGGGTTAAATTAATTGTATCACTTAATATTTTTGTTTCTTCTTTTGATAAATTATGAAGAACAAAATCAATCACACCTGTTGCGTCTTTTGGTCTTCCTATACCAATTCTAATACGTTTGAAATTTTCTGTTTGAAGATTGGCGATAATTGATTTAATTCCGTTATGGCCTCCACTAGAGCCACTCTTTCTAATTCTGATTTTACCGATTGGTAAATCCATATCATCATATATAATTATTATATCGTTTATATCTATTTTATAGTACTCTACATATGATCTAACTGCATTACCTGATAAATTCATATATGTAAGTGGCTTCATTAAAGTAACTTTTTCCCCTTCGATATATCCTTCAGCAATCATTGCTTTGTGCTTTTGGGATAATCCGAAGGTAAAATTGTTGACACTGGCGATTTTATCTACGGCCATAAACCCCACATTATGTGGGGTATGTTCATATTCCTTACCAGGATTTCCTAATCCAATGATTAACATATTATGCTCCTTTATTATTAAGTATATTTAAATATGCTTTCTTAGTATTTTCAAGTAATGTTACAATAGTTAATGGTCCAACACCACCAGGAACTGGTGTTATATAATCTACAATTGGAGCGACATTATCAAAATCAACATCACCATATATATGATCTTCTATACGGTTAATCCCTACATCAATTACGATTGCACCTGGTTTAACCATATCTTTAGTTATAAATTTAGGCTTGCCTATAGCCACTACTAGAAGGTCGGCTTTTGATGTGACATCTTTAAGATCTTTTGTTTTTGAATGAGCAATTGTCACGGTAGCATTTTTATTCAAAAGTAGCATTGCCATTGGTTTACCAACAATATTACTTCTTCCTACGACTACTGCATTCATTCCGGACACATTAATATTATATTCTTCAAGTAAAGTTATGATTCCCGATGGGGTTGCTGAAGCAAGACAAGGTAGTCCACAAAACAATCTTCCTTTATTTCTTACACCAAATCCATCAATGTCTTTTGCTTCACATATACTATCAATAACAAGTTGTTCATTTAAATGTTTAGGAAGCGGAAGTTGAGCAATAATACCATGGATTGTATCATCTTTATTTAACCTATCAATTATTGCTAATAATTCGGGCATTAGAATTGATTCATCAAGTTTTACAAGTTCTGCTTCCATATGACAAAAACTAGCTGCTTTTATTTTATTTCTTACATATATTTCGCTAGCAGGATTGTTCCCTACCATTATTATCGCTAGTTTAGGTACAATATGATATTTATCTATTAATTCTATTACTTCATTTTTTAATTGTTCTTTTCTCTTTTTACTGATTAGTTTTCCATCTAAAATCATTGTTTTCTCCTTATGATAGGTTAATTATTTCATTGTTCTCATCTAAATCAATTTTATTAGCAAGTGGTTCTTTAGGAAGACCGGGCATTGTCATAATGTCACCTGTTAAACATACTAAAAATTTGGCTCCTGCACTAATTCTTATTTCTCTAATTGTAATATCGAAATGTGATGGTCTTCCTACAAGTTTAGGATTATCTGTAAGGGATAATGGTGTTTTAGCCATACATATATAGAAAGAACGATATGAAGAATTATTTAACGCCTTTATTTGCTCTTTTATATGATCAGGATAAATAACGCCATCTGCTCCATAAACATTTTTCGCAATATGTTCTATTTTTGCTTCAATTGGTTCATCTAATTCATATTGAAAATGAGGTGTTACTGGTTCTTTAATCGTACTTAATACTTTTTTAGCAAGATCAATGCCTCCAGCTGAACCGTGTGCAAAAACTTCACTTAAACTATAAGGGTGGCCATTATTACTTGCCCATTCATCAAAAATCGAAATCTCGGCTTCTGTGTCCGTTAAATAGCGATTTAGAGCAATAACATAAGGCACGTTAAATTGTTTTAATGTATCTATGTGCTTTTCCAAGTTGGCAAGACCAAGTTTGATTGCTTCGACATTTTCTGTCAATATGTCTTTCTTTTTGACTCCGCCATGATATTTAAGGGCTTTAAGAGTTGCAACTAGCACAACACAACTTACATTTAAGCCTGCTTCTCGACATTTTATATCTAAGAACTTTTCTGCCCCAAGGTCTGCGCCAAATCCAGCTTCTGTAACGCAATAGTCAGCTAGTTTTAGCCCTAATTTTGTCGCAATAATTGAGTTACATCCATGGGCAATATTTGCGAAAGGACCACCATGAATAATAATAGGATTGTTTTCAAGGGTCTGCGCAAGATTGGGTTTGATAGCATCTTTTAATAAAGCTAAAACAGAACCTGTTATTCCTAGATCTTTAACAGTTAAAGCAACATCGTTGTAAGTATAAGCAATAATTAAATTGTCGATTCTTGCTCTTAAATCTTTTAAATCTTTTGCAAGACAAAGAATTGCCATAATTTCGCTAGCAACTGTAATATTAAAACTATCTATTCTTGGATATTCTTTTTGTGAGGAAAGCCCTACTTCTACTTTTCTTAAGGCACGATCATTTAAATCAACACATCGTTGCCATACAATTCTATTAGGATTTATGTTTAATTCGTTTCCTTGAAATATATGATTGTCTATGCATGCACTAATTAAATTATTTGCGGAAGTAATAGCATGAAGGTCTCCTGTAAAATGTAAGTTCAAGTCGGCCATTGGATTAATTTGGGCATATCCTCCTCCTGCGGCTCCTCCTTTTACGCCAAATACTGGGCCAAGTGATGGTTCTCGCAACGCTCCAACAACTTTTTTGTTCAATTTAGCAAGAGCATCAACTAATCCTATTGATGTTGTTGATTTTCCTTCACCAAGAGGAGTAGGTGTAAGAGCAGTAACCAAAATTAAATGTCCATCTTTTTTGTTTTTTAAACGAGGATATACCTCATCACTAATTTTAGCTTTATACCATCCGTAGTATTCTATATCCTCTTCTGTTAAACCTAGTTTTTGGGCTACTTTATTTATCTTTAACATTTTTGCACTTTTAGCAATTTCAATATCTGATAACATTTTTTTGCACCTTCTTTCTTATAACAAAATAATTAGTTAGACTCTTACCAACTAATCATTTTTATATTCTTTACTATATTTTATATTTTTCTTTATAATTTGTAATACTTTTTGCAATAATATTTATTGCATCACTTTTGGGAAGCACAGTTATTCCAGTTGTTTCTTTATGTTCTAACATTTTATAAACTTGGAAAAAATGTTCAATTTCTTGAGCTAGATGACTTGGTAACTCTTCAATATTATGGTATGAATTCCAATTTGGGTCTTTAAATGGAATGGCAATGATTTTGTCATCATTTTTGTTATCATCTATCATTCTAACAACTCCAACAGGATAACATCTTACCAAACTTAATGGTTCCAATTCTTCACTACATAAAACCAATACGTCAAGAGGGTCTCCGTCGTCCGCAAACGTTCTGGGGATAAACCCATAATTTGCAGGATAATGAGTGGAAGTATATAAAATACGATCTAATATTATTAATCCTGTTTCTTTATCTAATTCATACTTTTTCTTACTTCCCTTAGATATCTCTATGACCGCAATAAAATCTTCTAGATTTATTCTTTCAGGGTTTATATCATGCCAAATGTTCATTTTCTTCTCCTTTCGCATATGCAATTACATTATCAAATAGTTTGTCACAGGTTTTTCCTATTGGGTTTCTATGACTGCAATCTTTCTTTTTTGCTTCTAATTGATAATATTTTATTATATCATCCTTAGTAGTGAATCCTTTTTGGACTGCTTTAACAATCATATCGAACGACAGTCCATAGCAATAACAAACTGTCATTTCACGTGGATTCTCTTTAAACCATACGGGGACTTTTAGTTCTTCTTTTACATAGTATTGTTTGGTATTAAAATATGTTACCTCGCAATTATGATTTAAACACATATATATATCTTCTTCTATTAGTTCACTTGTATCTTTCAAAATCGCTTTTACTGTATCAAGAGGTACAAACGTGGCGTTCTTTTTACATACAGGACATCGTTTAATGCATTCGTTTTGGCATGTTTGACAGTTTTCTACACATTCACTCATATGATCACCATACATATTATACACAAATTTATTATTTTTAGCAATTTTATTTATTTAATTTTTTTATTTCCTCATAAAATTAAGACTTAGTCATATGATTTACTGAGGTGATACATTGGGCGTAATCGCATGTAACAATCAAGAAATCAAACTTCTCGCCAGACTTATGCGTGCTGAGGCAGAAAGCGACGGAAATTTAGCAATGCTGATGGTTGGAAATGTTGGTGTAAATCGTGTTTTGGCAAATTGTCTTGATTTTAAAAATATAAAATCGATTGAACAAATGGTATTTCAACATCCTGGTGGATTTGAATCTACACTTTATTCTTATTTTTACCAAGCTGCTAGACAAAACGACATCAATTTGGCTAAACGAGTAATCAAAGGAGAGCGATTTTCTCCTGCAACCTATGCCTTATGGTTTTACAACACATCTGAGACGTCTTGTAAAGCACAATGGTGGAACCAATGGAATAGTGGTAAGTATAAATCTCATTGTTTCTATAGCCCGGTTGAATCAGAAAACTGTTATTAATTAATAAACTAAGGGGGAATAATATGACTATTAATTATCAACAACCTTATGGATTTTATAATCCTTATGGAATGGGAAATCCCTATCCAAACCAATCACCATTTATTGAGCAATCCTATATTGAAAACATATTAAGGTTGAATCGTGGAAAATTTGCAACTATATATATGAACTTTGAAGGAAGTCAATGGGGTTCTAAAGTGTTTAAAGGAGAAATTGTTGCGGCAGGAAAAGACCACATTGTCTTAAAAGATACTCAAACAGGAATAACTTATTTATTGTTAACAATATACTTGTCATATATATCATTTGACGAAGAAATAAATTACGATTACCCATTTGAATAAAAACAAGCTTAAATTAAGCTTGTTTTTTGACTATCCAATCGCTTGTTATCATATCAACGCCCATTTCTAGATATTTATCTAAGAGTGAGGCATCATTCATTGTCCAAATGTTAACAATCAAGTTGTGTTCATGACACTTTTCAACAATTTCTTTAGTTATGTAGTTGTGTTCTACATCAATATTTATATTATTCTCTATTGCCCAATCTAAATAGTCGGTTACATTAGATGTACACAACCATTGAAGTTTTATACTAGGATATTTTTTTCGTAAATAGTTTAAACATCCTCTCATGGATGTCATTACATAACCACTTTCAAACAAATCATACTTTTTTATTAATTCCACTAATTGATCTAAATTACTATAATCAAAATTTTCACTATTTTGATTATCACTATATATTCCATTAGTCCATTTTAATTCAATGACAGGAATTAAATGATTCTTTTTGCATATTTCTAGATATTCTTCAAATAAACATATATGACCGTGATAAGTAGTATCATTATATACTTGCGTTAATTCAATAGATTGTAAAACATCATAGTTTTCGTTATTCACATTGTATGTGTATGGGATTTTACTTTCTTTGGTTAATCTCGTCACATCATTATCATGAAAAATAACAAACTTATGATCCTTTGTTACTCTTACATCGCACTCTAATGCTTGACAAACTTGGGCGCCACCAAGAAAAGCTTCCTTAGTATTTTCTACTCCCCCATTAACTTTACTTCCTCTATGCCCTACGTATATAACTTTCATATTATTTTTATTCCTCCCATTATTAATTTCAACATATTTTGATATATATATATTTAGTTTTTTTGCAATTATACCTATAATAATTCCTGTGATTAACCCAGCAATTAAAATTAAAGGTGAATATATTAAAATATTTACATCTACGACATGATTATGGACTATATTTTTTATATCAATTAAACCATAATATAAAAAACCAAAGATAATCTGACCAAGCGAATGAGTTAATCCTCCTATTCCACTTATAAACCATATATTCTTTTCTTTACCCAACAAACGAAATAAAAATTCCATTACGATAAAACTTAGAAAAGAACCGCCAAAACTCATCGGAATTCCATTTGGATTATATAATCCTACTATTAATACTTTCAATAATACTGCACATATGCTTGTTTTAAAATCATAGTTTAAAATAATGATTAAAATTACTACATTAGCAAGACCTAACTTAAAATTTGGAACGACAACACCAATAAAAGGAATTGCCGCAACAATTAAATTTGATATATATGAATCAAATAATGAAAGAACTACACAAAATGATATAAGAACTGCAATTAAGACTATATCTTTTATTTTCCACCTTTTATTCATATCATCACCAAAACTATTTTATCAAAAATAACTTTTGTTTGTTTAAAATATGATAAAATAGTTTTTGAAGAGGTGATATTATGTGTATTTTTTGTAAAATAATTCAAAAGGAAATCCCTTCCTTTGTCGTTTATGAGAATGATTATGTTTTATGTTTCTTAGATATTAATGCAAGCACAAAAGGACATACATTAATTGTACCAAAAAAACATGCTACTAATATTTTTGACTTGCCAGAGGAAGATTTAATCGAGATTTCTAAAGCTGTAAAAGTAGTAACAAACCTATTAAAAGAAAATCTTCACGTTGAAAATGTTAATTTAATTAATAATAGTGGAAATCTTGCGGGACAAACGGTTATGCATTTTCATTTACATGTTATTCCTAGATATGAAAATGATGGAATAGATATTGCACCTAAACAGACAGAACCCAATTTTGAAGAATTAAGCAATACTTTGAAACAAATTTTAAATAAATAAAATGAAAACAAAATTAATTGTCATATTAACAATTGTTTGTATATTAATAATCAATGTTTCTTTATACTTCGTTTTAAAAACATATGCACCAAATCTTTTAATTCCGTTTGATCAATTTGGTCATATTCCTTTATGTAATCGAAACATTGATCGTGCCATTATTGTTAATGGGTTTGTGTTTCCTCTTTGTGCACGTTGCACTTTTATGGATTTCTTTTTAATACTTTCTATAATTATTTTTAATTTTAAATCTATAAAAAGACATATAATAAAAATTAAAATCCCGTTTATGATTCTAATTGTACTAGCTTTAACACTCCCTTTAGCTATCGATGGTATAAGAGTTTATTTTACGCCCTATGAAGGGTCCAATATTATTCGAATGATTACCGGAACTTTGTTTGGAATAGGTGTAGGAATGTTTGTACAGTATTGTGCTTATTTTTGGTTTGAAAAATCTTAATTATTTTTTGCAAACATATTTTTTCTTTATTTTAGTTGCATTTTTTTTACTTATTTTGTATAATAGTTATATATAATATATTTTTATGGAGGTTTTTATGAAATACTGTCGTAATTGCGGTGCCCAAATGGATGATGAAAGTGTATACTGTCAAAACTGTGGCGCTAACAACGGAACCGAAGAGTATGGCAACAATCAACAAGTGAATGATTCTTCTTTTGATAATATAAATACCAATATTCACTCTGTTCCTTCCGATGGAAGTAACGCCGGTTTTAATGTTCTTTCCTTTTTCTTTCCTTTAGTTGGTCTTATTTTATACCTTTCTTGGAAAAACAGCTTACCACTTCGTGCTAAAGGCTGTGGAAAATGGGCATTAATTGGTTTTATTTGTAATATCGTTATTGAAATTTGTTTCTTCTTCATAGCTTTGATTTCAGCAGCAAACGGACTATAATTAAAAGAAGTAGATTTTGTTTTAACATTAATGTACAGGAGGTTATATGAAATTCTGTCCTAGTTGTGGATCGGAACTATCTGATCAAGCTAAATTTTGCCCAAATTGTGGGCATCAATTATCCGCTAATACAACTTCACATAATAGTGGCGATGAGAATAATGCAGGATTTAACTTCTTATCTTTCCTTTTTCCCCTTATTGGTTTAGTATTTTATCTTGTTTGGGAAAAGAATTATCCTATCCGCGCTAAAGGTTGTGGAAAATGGGCTATTATAGGTGTTGTTGTAAATGTCGTTATTTCAATTATAGTAAGTATTATTTCTGCTATTCTTATGCACGGATTTTTGGAGAGTTATATTTGATTAAAAAAAAGAGTTACTTTTCGAAGTAACTCTTTTATTTACGTATTTCCGAAACACCCATATAAGGCACTAGTACATCTGGAATTTTTATACTTCCATCCGCTTGTTGATAGTTTTCAATTATAGCAATTACCGTTCTTCCCACTGCAAGTCCTGATCCATTTAAAGTATGAACAAGTTCAGGTTTAGAATCTTTTGTTCTTTTGAAACGAATGTTTGCACGTCTTGCTTGATAATCTTCTGCATTACTAATAGAACCAATTTCACGATATTTGTTTTGTCCTGGAAGCCATACTTCAATATCATATGTCTTAGCCATACCAAATCCCATATCTCCTGTACAAAGTTCAACAACATGATAAGGTATATCTAAAGCTTTTAATACGTCTTCAGAATCAAGAAGCATCTTATTTAATTCATCATAAGAATCTTCTGGTCTTGTAAACTTAATTAACTCTACTTTGTTAAATTGATGTTGTCTTAAAATACCTTTTGTATCTCTTCCTGCACTTCCTGCTTCTGCTCTAAAAGCAGTCGTGTAAGAGCAAAATTTAATAGGTAATAGACTTCCATCTATTATTTCATCTCGGTACATATTAATTGTTGGTACTTCTGCAGTAGGATTTAAATACCAATCATTATCATCTTCTTGTCCTGCTGTTACTTTATATGCATCATCTTTAAATTTAGGAAATTGGCCTGTTCCTAACATACTCGCACCATTTACTATATATGGTGGCATAACTTCAGTATAACCGTGTTTTTTGGCGTGTAAATCCATCATAAAGGCAATAAGGCTTCTTTCAAGTCTTGCGCCTAATCCTTTATAAATAACAAATCTTGCTCCTGTAATTTTGGCTGCTCTTTCAAAATCTAAAATACCCAAGTTTTCTGCAAGTTCAGTATGATCTTTTGGAACAAAATCAAATTTAGTTGGTTCCTTAAATCTTCTAATTTCACGATTTTCCGTTTCATCTTTACCTATTTTGGTATCCAAAGCTACAAGATTAGGTGTTGTTAAAAGCATATTTCTAATCTCTGTTTCTAATACTCCTAATTCTGCTTCCAACTCTTTGATTTTAGTTGCAATTTCCGCAACAGCGGCCATCACTTCATCTGCGTTTCCTTTATTTCTTTTAATTTCACCAATTAATTTACTTTTTTGGTTTCTTTCATTTTTTAATGTTTCAACCTCAACAAGAATTTCTCGTCTTTTTTCATCTTTCGCCTTTAAATCACGTAAATAAGAAAAATCTCCACCTCTCGTGTTTAGTCTTCTGATTACTTCTTCAACGTCATCTCTAATAAGTTTTATATCTAACATATTTACCTCCAAATTTAATAATAAAAGTCCCTTTTGCAAAGACTTTTTTCTTTACAAAAGGGACGAAATCTTAATTTGATTCCGCGGTACCACCCTAATTCGAGTTATACTCACACTTTGTAGTCGATAACGGAACAATCCGAGTATTCTTTCGATACCACTTCATTGGTAGATTCATTAACTCTAACAGTTAGTTTTCACCACCCACTAACTCTCTAATTTGTTAGACTTTAATTACTAATCCAAATCATCAGTTTAAAGCATTATAGTATATATAATTTTAATTGTCAATTTTTTTGCTATTATTAAGGTTAATCTTCTTTTTCATCTGTAAGAAGTTCTTCCTCTAAATGAAGTAGTTTTTCTTGTTCCTCAAGTTTGCTAATTTCCTCATCGGAGAGATTGTCTTCATCTTCTGCTCTTGGAACGACAGCTATTGATGCAACGTTTTGTCCTTCATTTAGTCTAATTATTTTAACACCTTGCGTATCTCGACCAATAATAGATATGTCGCTCATATGCATTCTTATAATCATTCCTTTGTCTGTGACAACAATTAAATCATCCTCTTTAGTTGAAAGTGATAGACACATTGGATTACCGCTCTTTTCAGTAATATTCATGTATTTTACGCCTTTACCATTTCTTCCTTTAACTAAAAATGCATCTGCACTTGTGCGTTTACCATATCCTTTAGATGTTATTACAATGATTTCATCGTCATTAGAACTTACTACTGCAAGACCTACTGCTTTTTCATCTGCACTAAGTTTCATTGCTTTTACACCACTTGCGGCACGATTGGTTGGACGAACACTTGATTCATTAAATCTTGCTGCTTTACCATTAGAGGCACCAAAAATAATATCTTGATTTCCATTTGTTCTAGCTACAGCAATTAGTTTATCATCAGGTGCAAGAATAATAGCTCTTATTCCCGTACTTCTTATGTTTTTATACTGAACTAATGCTGTTTTTTTAATGTTACCTTTACTAGTTGCAAAAACAACATATCCCTCTTCGTCTAATGATTTTACGTTTATTACAGCTGCCAACTCTTCTTCTGCATCAAACTTTAGTAGATTGACAATCGGTAATCCTTTAGCTGTTTTGCTTGCACTTGGAATTTGATATGCTTTAAGTAAATATACCTTGCCATAATTAGTAAAGAACAATAAATTGTCATGACTTGATGTATACAACGTTCTTTCGATAAAATCGTCTGTCTGCATTTTTGCGCCGGTGATTCCTTTTCCACCTCGTTTTTGAGCACGATATACATCAACGTTCATGCGCTTAATATAGCCTTTATTTGTAATTGTGATAATTACATCTTCTTCAGGAATAAGTTTCTCATCTTCAACTTCTAAATCTTCGCTTAAGTCTATTTCACTAAGTCTTTCATCGCCATATTTCTTTTGAATTTCTGATAGTTCTGCAACAATTATAGCCATTTTTTTGTCATGATTAGAAAGTACTTCTTCTAAATATGCAACCAATTGTTCCAATTGGGCTGTTTCATTTTTTAATTTTTCTACTTCTAATCCCGTTAAACGTTGCAACTTCATATCAAGAATAGCTTTGGCTTGTGTTTCGGTTAATTCAAAGTTATTAACAAGTTGTGTTAGAGCTTCCTCTGTTGTATTTGATTTTTTGATTGTTTCAACAACTTCATCTATACTTGCTAAAGCTATTAGCAAACCTTGTAAAATATGAAGTCTGTTTTTTGCTTTTTCTAAGTCAAATTCTGTTCTTCTTGTAACAACATCAATTTGATGGTTTAAATAACACTCAAGAATTTGTTTTAAACTCATTACTTTTGGTTGTCCGTGATCAAGAGCAATCATATTAACACTGTAAGATGTTTGCATTGCGGTGTGTCTATATAAATTATTTAGTATAACGTTTACGTTAGCATCTTTTCTTAATTCGACAATTATCCTCATTCCTTTACGTGATGATTCATCCCGTAAATCGGTTATTCCATCTATTATCTTTTCCTTATGTAGATCTGCTATACGTTCAATTAATTTAGATTTATTAACTTGATATGGAATTTCGGTTATTATAATTTCTTTTTTTCCGTTTGCCATTGTTACAAGTTTATGCTTTGCTCTAACCGTAACAGTTCCTAATCCAGTTGTATAGGCTTGCTTTATACTGCTTAATCCCATAATTTTGCCGCCTGTTGGAAAATCAGGGGCTGGAATATATTGCATTAATTGATCAACGGTAATATCAGGATTCTCAACTAAGGCTAACACTCCCGCAATTACCTCGTTTAAATTGTGAGGTGGAATGTTTGTTGCCATACCAACAGCGATACCACTTGTTCCATTAACTAGAATATTAGGGTATCTTGAAGGAAGAACCTCTGGTTCTTGCTCGGTTCCATCATAATTGTCTTGAAAGTTTACTGTGTTTTTGTTAATATCTCTTAGCATTTCAGAAGCAAGTTTTGACATTCTGGCTTCGGTATAACGCATTGCGGCTGCACCATCTCCGTCGACAGAACCAAAATTACCATGACCATCAACCAACGGATATCGATAACTAAATGGTTGGGCCATACGAACCATTGCTTCATATACAGCGGTATCACCATGTGGATGATACTTACCAATTACATCACCAACGATACGAGCGCTCTTTTTATGTTGTTTGTCACTAAACACTCCTAAAGTGCTCATCGCATATAGGATTCTTCTTTGAACCGGTTTTAAACCATCTCGAACATCTGGAAGTGCTCTTGAGACAATAACACTCATTGCATAGCTTAAAAAAGAATTTTTTACTTCCGATTCAATCTCTGTAGGCAAAATATTGTCTACTTTTTCTTCCATCAATAGTTCGTCTCTTTGGTCATCATCGGGAGCTGTTTCAGAATCAGCATCTATTGCTTCTTCTTCATTGTTTTCTTCATTTTCATCTTCGAAACTATCATCAGAATCATCTTTTAAAAGTTCGTCATATGTTTTTTTATCAAACTCAGGCATTGTCTCACCTCCTATACATCAAGATTTTGAACGTATACAGCATTATTTTCAATAAACTCACGTCTTGGTTCTACATCTTCTCCCATTAGGTCGGTAAATATTTTGGCTGCAGTTTCACTATCTTCCATTGTTACTTGTAATAATGTCCGATATTTTGGATCCATTGTTGTTTCCCATAATTGCTCTGCATTCATTTCACCTAATCCTTTATATCTTTGAATGTCTACTTTCCCAGGAATATGATTCATATCGGCTATTATTTGTTCTTTTTCTTCGTCAGAATAAGCATAGTTTATTCTTCGTGATTTTGTAATCTTATAAAGCGGTGGTTGTGCTATATAAATATATCCCTTTTCAATTAGTGGTCTCATAAAACGATAAAAGAAAGTTAGTAATAGAATTCTAATGTGCGCACCATCGACATCGGCATCAGTCATAATTACAACTTTATGGTATCTAGCATTATCTATGTTAAACTCTTTTCCGATACCTGTTCCAATTGCTTGTATTATTGATATAATTTCTTTATTGCTCAAAATTCTGTTTGCAGAGGCCTTTTCAACGTTTAATACTTTTCCACGTAATGGAAGAATAGCTTGGTAATAACTATCTCTTCCTTGCTTTGCAGATCCTCCGGCAGAATCTCCTTCGACGATATACATTTCCGCAAGGGCAGGATCTTTTGTTCTACAATCCGCTAACTTTGAAGCAAAGCCTATCATATCGAGCGGGCTCTTTCTTCTTGTCGCTTCTCTTGCTTTTTTCGCAGCGACTCTGGCTCTTAAAGCCAAAACGCCTTTTTCCACAATTAATCTTGCAACTGACGGATTTTCTAACAAATAGGCTTCTAGCTTATCAGACATAGCTTGTGAAACAATTCTTCTAACTTCAGTATTTCCTAATTTTGTTTTAGTTTGCCCTTCAAACTGCGGATCGCTTATTTTACACGATACAATAGCGGTTAGTCCTTCACGAACATCATCACCAGTAAAGATCTCATCTTTTTTAAATAAATTAGCGTTTTTTCCATAATTATTCAATATTCGAGTCAAACTAGTTCTAAAGCCTTCTTCGTGTGTTCCGCCTTCTTGATTAATAATATTGTTCGTAAATGACTTAATTGTGCAATTATAGTCTTCAGTATACTGAAAGGCGATTTCTATTTTGCTTCCTTCAACTTCTTCCTCAACAACAATAACATCTGCGTGCAGAGGTTTTTTATTTCTATTCAAATAACGGACATATTCTGAAATACCACCTTGATAACAAAACTCTTCGTGTTTAGTTTTATCTGGTGTTCGTGAATCCGTAATATTTAACTTTATACCTTTGTTTAGAAAAGCTAACTCTTGAAGGCGTTGACGCAATACCTCATAATCAAAAATTAACGTGTCTTTAAAGATTTCATAATCTGGTTTAAAAGTAACCGTTGTTCCTGTTGTATTTACATCGCCAACCATTTGTAATGGAGTTTCGGGAACTCCTCTTTTGTAACGTTGAAAATACTCATGACCGTTTCTTTTTACTTTTACTTCAAGCCATTCACTTAAAGCATTAACTACCGAAGCTCCTACGCCATGTAGGCCTCCTGACACTTTGTACGTTTTACTATCAAACTTACCACCTGCATGAAGAACTGTAAAAATGGTCTCAGTTGCAGAAACTTTGGTTTTTGGGTGAATATCAGTAGGCATACCACGTCCATTATCAATAACTTTGATCACATTATCTGGTAGTATTTCTACATCTATTTCGTTGCAAAAACCTGCCAAAGCTTCATCGACAGAGTTGTCCACAATTTCCCAAACAAGATGATGCAAACCACGTACTCCAGTTGTTCCAATGTACATACCTGGACGTTTTCTTACTGCTTCCATCCCTTCAAGAACCTGAATACTACTCGAATCATAATTTTCTTTTTCATTTAAGTCTGCCATGCAAACACCTCTTTTCTTTTTTTAGTCTAATAACTAACAAATTGATAATTTTATTCAATTAACTTACTTTTTTTGGCTAATTAATCTCGAAACACATAAAAAAGGAATTTAATTCATTAAAATTTCATATTTTTGGCCTAAAACCTCAACAATATCTCCAGGAAAGAGCTTTTTCCCTCTTCTTTGATCAATAATTCCGTTAATTTTTACGCTATTTTCCGCTAAAAACATCTTAGATTGGCCGCCATTTGAAATAATTCCAGCGTATTTTAAGAATTGTCCAAGGAGTATATAATCTGTTTTAATAATTAATTTTTCCATATGAAACTCCTTTCGTATATTATAAACATATTATACCATATTTAGGTAAAAAAAGCAAGCAAAAAGAGTAAAAAAGCACTGCTAAATTTTTTTATAGTTTTAGCGCAACAAAAGCGGTAAAAAAAGGCAAAAACATGAGTTTTTTTGTTACACGATTTTTTCCTAACAAAAAATAGACAAAACACGCAAAACGCAATAAAACCGCTGTTTTTTCATACATAAATACATATATTCCTTATTTGTATATATAATATATAATTTGCTGTTTTTGGTAAGGTTTTTTAATTTAGATTTGAGGTGCGCCGGGCAAATTTTTATGCATTTTTGTCTGTTTTTTTAAAGATTTGATTTTCAAACAAATTTATTTATATGTATAAAAATAAAAAAATATATACAATTATATTTTTAGAAATATATATGTATATATTTTTGTGTTTTTTTAAATATTTATTTATATAATAATTTACATACATACGGTTATACATATTTATTTTACATAAAGTATTAAATACGGTTATATGTATATAAATAAAAATTTAATTACATACGGATTCGTTTACATTACTTTTGAATTTAATCTAAATTATATTTTAGATAATTATTAAAACTATTTATTAGAATAGATTAAAAATTAAAAGTTAATTTTTATTTTTTATTTTAAATTTTAAACTTTATATATTATTTCAATTTATTTTTTATTTTTATTTCAAATTGTTTTGATTAGAATTTAAAAGCTAATTATTGAATTTTAGTTTTGCTTTAAAAACATATACAATCATTTTTAATTTTATTTTATAATAATTTTATTTAAATTAAGTTTTGTTGTATTATTATTTTGTTTTAAATTATTCGTGTATTTATTAATATAGTTTGAAATCAAAATATATTTTTAAATTGTTGCTTTTTTTCTTGACCAGATGCAATCGATGAACTTCATGCTGGGTGTGTTTTTCTGTACAATCAGAACTTGTTTTCTTTTACACATATTTATGGTTTTATGTTTTTACGTTTGGGAATGTTGTAAATTTTACTTTGTCGAATGCTTAGATTTTGGACTAAGAAAAAATGATTGTTTTTTGAATATACCCCCCGTACCCTTAGTAACTTTTAAGTTTTTTTTAAAAAATTCATTTTTATGCTCTTTTTTCGCCTTAAAATTTAATTTATTGTTTGTTTTGAAATTGAATTTGCTTTTCGATTTAATTTTTTTGCTTATTACTAAAAAAATTCGTTGCAACAACGTTTATTATTTTTCCTATAATTATTTATGGTTTTGTGTATGTAAGTAAATATTGCAATTGTTTTGACTTATCATTTTTTTAGTGATATAATATTGTTGTTTAAGGAGGTACATATGAACGAACAAATAAAAAGAAGATCAAATCCATTTGATAAACCATTAGTTACTGAAGAGGAACAAGTTGAGACTCCGGTTGAAAAAACAACTCAGCAAGTACAATATACTAGTCCTCAACCTGTATATGAAGAACCATATACAAGCTATCAATATCAACAACCTCAGCCAAAACAGCAACGTAGACAAACAAAACCTCAATATATTCAACCAGTTGAAGCACAAAAGGATAAATATACCGCAACAATGGATGTTACACTTAGAAGAAAGATAAAAGTTTACTGTGCGCAAAACGGAAGAATGTTTTCAGAATTCATTGAAGAAGCATGTCGCGAAAAATTAAGCAGAGAGGGGGTAAAGTAATATGCCTATTATATCTTGTTTCTGCAAAAAAGGCGGAGTTGGGAAAACAACGTTTTTAGGATATCTTGCACATTACTATGCGACACAAGGTAAAACAGTATTGGTTATAAGCGCTGATGACCAAAATAGTATCTTCAAAATTTTTGGCGTTGATCATTTTGTTACAGATAATGATGATGATTTTTTTGAACATCTATTTGTAGGTGAAAAGAAACCACAAGACGTTGCTTTTGAAGCAAGAATAAATCTGTATTTAATGAAAACCTTAAATACAGACAGATTATCTCTTAATCTAACTCTAAAACGTTCAGAAGAAAAGCATTTAAGGGCTTTAATTCAAGATTTTACTAGATTTTTTGATTATATTTTCATCGATTTTCCACCTTCGAGCAGTCGTTTAAGTGAAATATTACTAGACTTAAGTGATTCTATTCTTCTTGTAGTGGGGTTAGATGCACTTGGTTTAGAGGGCTATTCGAATACAATTCAATATTTTGTTGATTCTGACATAAATTTAAGCAAAATTAAGTACGTAATTCCTATCGGATACCACCCTGTTAAGCTTGCTCCAAAAGCTTGCTTAAAACAGTTAATTGAAAAGGTAAAAATACTTACTCCTAACGCTGTTGTTTCAACTCCTATTAATGATAAATCGGTAATTAAAAACCTACAAGCTGAGGGTGTTTCTGTCTTCGATGAGCATCAAATGAAGGATAAATTCCATCAAAAGAACCGTGATCAGATAAGAAAAGAGCTTACTGAGGTCTATAAATCGCTAAAATTGTAACAAAATAGCGCAAAGTTGAGACTGTGTCTCAACTTTTATTTGTTTAATTGTCTTAATTTACAAATCTTTGTTTTTTATGGTTAATAAAAATATAAAAAAGGAGTCATGTGACTCCTTTTTTATATTTTGTCTTATTATTTTTACTTTTTTAGAAAACTCTAACCGGTAATAGAAGTTGTAACAAATCTTGTTCTTTTTCACCTACAATAACCGCTGGTTTTATCTCTCCAGTGAACTTTATTGTAATAGTTTGAGTTTCAAAGGATTTTAGGGCATCTTGTAAGTACTTTGTACTGAAGGCAATTTGTAAATTTAATTGGTCTGATACCTCTAATGGGTAGATTTCTTCGACTACTTTTCCTATTTCTGATGAATTTGATGATATTTCAACCGCTTTATTTGCTGAAATATTGAATTTAACTATACTTAAATTGTCGACTCCTGTAAATAATGATGCTCTATCAACGGCTGAAAGGATTTCTGAACGGTTAAATTTTATAGAAAGCATTTGATCTTTAGGGAATAAACTAGTTGTATCTGGGTATACTCCTTCAACTAATCTTGTTATAAATGTTACATTTCTATATTTAAACATCGCTGTCTTATTTATGACAAACAATTCTACATCTTCATTAGTATCTTCTAATATTTTGTTAAACTCTTCTAATGATTTACTTGGTATGTTTATGATTTTGGAATCAAATTGATCATCAAATTCAAGATTTTTACGTGCTAATCTAAATGAATCTGTTGCAGTAATTTCCAATCTATTTCCATAAAATTTAAAATTAACACTTGTAAGCACAATTCTTGCTTCTGATGTTGCTGCCGCAAACGAAGTTTGTTTAATAATATATTTTAAAGTTTGAGCATCAATGTGGGTTGCAGGTACATTTGGTTCAAAATCAATTTCTGGAAATAAAGAATTATCATAAGTAACTAATGTAAAGTCTGATCTATCTGAAAGTATTTTAATTGTAGTTGATTCAAACAACGTAAATTCGATATCTTTACCTTCTAATTTTTTTACAATCTCAAGAAAATATTTTCCTGGTACAACGCATGCGCCTTCATCTTGAATAATTACTTCATTATTTGCTTCTAATATTATTTGAACAGAAATGTCTTTATTGGTTGTTATAAAAATTATTTTATCTTTTAAAACTTTAATTTGAATACCTGTTAAGACAGGATATGGTTTTTTATCGGATAATCCGCGTGATACATTTTGTAAGGTAACAAGAAGTAATTCCCTATTTATTGTAAATTTCATTTTTAGTCACTCCTCTTTTATTTATTTTGTTATATATAATTTATTATTAGCAATGTGGATAAGTGGATAACTTATTATTTTTGGCTAATTTTTTCAGTAAGAACAGTTATATCTTGCTTTACCATTGGATCTGATTTAATTGACGCTTCCATTTTATCAATAGCGTGTGCTATAGTTGCGTGATCTCGCCCACCTAAATAATCGCCGATTTTTTTTAATTGTAAATTTAGTATATTTCTTAGTAAATAAATTGTAATCATTCTTGCATAAACAATTTCCTGCTTTCTTGTAACAGCAGAAAGATCTCTTACACTGATATTAAAATAATTAGCTACAATATTTTTTATCTTTTCAACAATAACAGAATTATTATCTTCATTTGTTTGTTTATCCTTAGATATAATAGACTTTAGAGATTCTTCAGCCGCTTCAAGCGTATAATCAATGTTAAAAGCAACGCAATATGATATAAAACGACGCAATGCTCCTTCTAATTCTCTTACATTTTCATCAAAATAATTAGCAATATAGTCTAAAGCTTCTTCAGAGACAACGGTTGGGTCGCTAATAAGAAAGTTTAATTTCTTTTTTAAAATAGCTTTTCTTAAAGCAAAATTAGGCTTACGAACATCTACAGGGATGCCCCAGCTAAATCTTGATTTCAATCTATCCATAATATCTAGTTCAGAAGCAGGTCGGTCTGAAGTGATAACAATTTGTTTATTGTTTTCATGTAAATACTCAAAAAGTTTAAAAAATTCTTCTTGCGTTTTTTGCTTATCTTTTAAAAATTGAATATCATCAACTAAAAGAACATCAGCAGAGCGATAGAAATTGTTAAATTCATCAAGAGCGTTAGAGTTTTTGTTTGTTTTGTTGGTTGCAGTAAAGTAATCTTGGGTAAATTGTTGAGCAGTAGTAAAAATAACATTTGCTGAAACATTATTATCTAAGATATAATGTCCAATCGCTGTCATTAAATGAGTCTTACCAAGTCCAACATCACCAAAAATATATAAAGGATTAACAGTAACATGAGGTGAATCAGCAACTTTGATTGAAAAAGTAAAAGCTTCTCTATTAGCCTCACCGGTTACAAAATTATCAAATGTGTATTCGGGACGTAAATTTCTACTTTTAAATAAATCGCTTTTTTCAGCTTCAACAAATAAAGTTTGTTCTTGCTTTTCTTTATCTTGGTTCATTTCTTGAACGGTTATTATTTTGAATAAAGTTTTTTGAGTTACAAATTCAGATAAAATACCATTCATTTCGTTTAAGTAAAATTTTTCAATACGATATTTGCTCAATAGATCGCTAACTACAAGATAAATATAATTGTTGTAAAACTTATATACTTCATTTATGTCGCCAAATGTGGAATTAAAAGTAGATTCATCTAATTTTTCTTTTAGTTTTACTTTTACTTGCTGCCACACAGCATTTGCGTTTTCCATATTGCTACACCTCTTTTATATAATTATAACAAAATTAAAAATAAAATACAAAAGATAAGTAAATAAAATTGTTATCCACATAAAAACATAAAAGTTATCCACATTAAAATGTTGAAAACTTTTCTTACTTATCAACATGTGGATAAGTGTATAATTATTTTCTTATATAATAAGGACGTATTACAAGTATTATTTCTTTTAACTTGCAAAAAAACGTGTCATATGATAGAATACATAAGCAAGAGGTGAAATAGAAATGAGCTTATTATCAAAATTAAGTACTAAAATTAAAATATTAATATTAGTTGTATACTCTCTTATAGCTGTTGTAATTGCGTTCTTAATCGCTAACGCTGGAACAAAAAGTGACTTGTTATCAAATTATTCAAAAGTAGCGTATGATGATTATGTAAAAGTTAGTTATAGATTCCAAGAAACAAGGCAATCAGCTGAACAACTAAAGGATGATCACGAAACATCTACATATAAAGCATATGCGTACATTGAAAAGAGAACGCCACAAGAAGGAACCAAAGTCGCTATAAATAATATTACCTTATATGTAGCTGGGGAAAACGCCAAAGGAAAAATTTTGTTTGATGAACCTTCTTCTTCTACATCAAAATCTATTTCAACAACAGGTACTGTTGCTTCATTTGGAAGTAATATATTACCAAATAATGTTTTTGTAAAAAAGTATGTAACTGAAAATGAAACGGAAGTACTAACGAATAATTTACCAGTAAGATTATATTTTACGTTAAAATATGATGCTGAAGTAACTAAAGATAATAAAACTACAAGTTCTGCTCAAACATTAAAATATACCATAGATTTGACAGATATTACTAAACATGATTTTGATAGATTTGAAGAGAGAAAAATAGTAAACAATAAAATTGAAAATCTTGAATTAGAACCATTTGATATAGAAGTAATAAAAACAATAACATCTTCAAGTAATAACCTTACTAAAGATAGATATAGTATTAAGATGTATTTAAACAGTCCAAATCTTTCAATAAATAAAATAGAAAATTTAAAAGTTGAAGTTTTTGGTAAAGTAAAGAATGATTCAACAGACGTGAACAACGAATTTGAAGATTACATTCGTCTATACACATATTGTGGTGGTGTTATTAGTTCATCATATTCTTCATTAAGTTCAGAGATTGATCAAGCATATGAAACATCAGATTTATATGTAATTGCATATTATAAATATGCTAGTGGAGATGAAAAGACTTTAACGTATAAAGTAAAACTATAAAAGCACATATTGTGCTTTTTTGTTTTTGATACTACGTTTTCTTAAAAAAGCAATGATTGATTCTAAACAAGTAAAAGAATTGACAAAGATATAAAAATATAGTATAATCAATTAGCATGGTTTTTAATTGGAGGTGCTAACAATGAAAAGAACATACCAACCTAACAAACGTAAACATAGCAAAACTCACGGCTTTCGTGCTCGTATGGCAACAGTTGGCGGAAGAAAAGTATTAGCCCGCAGACGTTTAAAAGGTCGCGCAGTACTTAGCGCATAGTATAAATATAATTCTTGGACCACTTCAGTCAATTTAACGAGGTGGTCTTTATTTTTTTGACGAGGTTAAAATGAAAAAAATATATAGATTAAAGAAAAACCATGAAATAGCAACAATCGTTAAAAAGAAACAAAGAATAGTAAAAAATAATTATATTGTATATTACCAATATACTTTAGATAAAATGCCTAAGATTGCGTTGTCTGTTTCTAAGAAATATGGTAAAGCGGTAGAGAGAAACAAGGCCAAAAGAATAGCAAGAGTAATTATACATGAGAGTTTAAGAACACTATCAAATGTCTCGTTAGTCATAGTTATTAAGCCTTGTTCTAACGGCGTTGATTTTACTATTTTAAAAGAAGAATTAAATTCTATTTTAAAAAGAATAATATTAAACCAATCTAAAGGAGTGGAAAAATGAAAATTAAAAGCAAATTTAAATTTTTTATTTTGTGTTTCGCGATAATCTTTATTTTTACTTTAACTAGTTGTAGCGCATGCAGTAATAATGGATATGCAACATTATATGATTCCGATAAAGCAAATAAAATATCAGAAGCAAATAATAGTGTTGAATGGGTAGTAGAAAAACTAGATGCTTACAAAGCTAGTATATTAGAAGAAAAACCAGAGAGTACTGAAGATGAAGTATTTGCCAAAATTAAAGAATATGCAGCTACTTTGATTAGTCAATATGCGAATTATGCCGCAATCTCAGGTAAGAAAAAAGAAGATGATATTGAAAAACATTATAAGACTCAATTTATTAAATATGACGTAGAACAATATCAAGAATTAATTGAAAATGCAAGTGTTGCAGATAAAGAAGCAATGCCTGATTATTCAGAAGCTGTTAAAGTAGATACAGGATGTATGGCTTGCTTTAAAGCGCAAACCAATACTGCCGCACTAAAACTAATCGAAGATGTTAATAAATCAACAAATATTTACGAAATAGTTGCCACATTTACACTTAAAATAAAAGAAAGAACTCAAGAAGGTGAACCACTACATTTTTATGCAGATAGTTTTGGCGATTTTATGGGTCATTTCTTTAACAATTTATTTGTATTTCCTGTAGGTTGGTTGTTGTATTTTCTTTCTTCAATTTTTGGAGGATATTATATTGTAGGTCTTTTGTTAACAACTTTAATTATCAGAACATTAGGATGGCCTATTTATGCTAAAACTAATGATATGAGTATAAAAATGAAGGCAATCGAGCCAGAAATTCAAAAATTACAAGAAAAGTATGCAAATAGAAAAGATCCAGATTCCCAAAGAATGATGCAAATGGAACAAGCAAGATTGTATAAGCAAAACGGTATCGGATTAGGAGGATGTGTACTTCCGTTCTTACAATTCCCAATCTTTATGGCAATATTTAGAGCAATATCAAGATTACCATACACAGTTTCAACGGGAAGTATGTATACTTTAAATTGGGGGGCAGAGATTAAATCTACTTTCCTTGGCTTAGATTTGTTTAAGGATTATACTGCTGGAACAATACAATTAATATGGATTATTGTTTTAGTTATCCTAGTTGCAGGGACACAATTATTAAGCCAAATTTTAAGTGAATTAAGACAAAAACAAGCAAAAGAAAAGACAGAAGAAGATATTCCTGCATATCGTCGTCAAGCTGTAAAACAACAAGCTAACGATCAACAAAGATCTATGAAGATGGTAATGTATATGATGATTATCATGATGGCGATTTTTGTATGGACAAGCAAGGCTGGACTTGGTATATATTGGTTAATCGGTAACTGTTATTCAATGTTGCAAATGTATATTAATTCAAAACAAAGTGAGAAGAAATTACTTGCCTTAAAAGAGAAACAAAAAGCCAATCGGTATGGAGGCAGTAGTACTCAAACAAAATCTAAAAATCAAAAAACAAAACGTTAATAGAGGTAAATGATTATGAAAGAGAAAATATATGTAGGCAAAAACTTGCAAGAAGTAGAAGAACTTGCGGTAACAGAATTTGGAGTTGCCAAAGATGATTTATATTTCGATGTAACATCAGAAGATAGAGATGAAGTTCAAGTACATGTAATGGTATATGCTAATCCAGTTAAAAAAGGTAAAGATTACATTGAAAGATATCTACAAGAATCAGACATTTATGGTTTTGTTGAAAGAAAAATGAGAGATAATGTTGTAGAATACGATGTAAACACAGACGATTCTAATGCTGTATTGATTGGACATAATGCACAAACACTTGCAGCATTAAACTATTTAACTACCATTGTTGTAAATCAATATTTTAATAAAGATGAAGAAGCAGGACTAATTGTTAAAGTTGACGTTGGTAATTATCGTAAAAATAAAGACGAGCAATTAGAAAAACTAGCAGTTAGACTTGCGAGAGAAGCAATTAGAACTAAAATGCCAGTACGCCTTCGTTTTATGACATCATATGAAAGAAAAGTTATTCACAATAAATTATCAACATGGCGTGATGTTTCTACTCACTCAGAAGGTGTTGAACCAAGAAGATATCTAATTATTACTCCAAAATCTTATAAGGGAGAAAAAGAAAGCAACGAATAAAATAAATAAAAAAGAACTCTAGGAAACCTAGAGTTCTTTTCTAAAGAAACGAGAATTGAATAAAAATTAAGGATTCTCTTTGCAACAGGTAGGAGTTCTACTACAAAGAGCAATTAAATTATAACACGTAAAAAACAAAAATGCAATATGTTTTATTTTGAAAATGTTTACATAAAAAAATAAAAGTAACAAAAGAAAAAAAATGAACGTTAATGATATAATAATGACAGGAGATGAGAACAATGCAATCAGAAAAAGATGTAATTATAGGGATATCAACACCGTTTGCAAAAGGTGCAATTTCTATTATTAGGTTAAGTGGAACAGGATGCATTAATTTGGTTAATAGTATATTTAAAGGTTGTAATTTACTTAATGTTCAATCACATACGATTCATTATGGACATATTATTGATAATGAAACTAAAGAAAATTTAGATGAAGTCCTTGTATCAGTGTTTTTAGAACCTAAGACTTATACGAAAGAAGATGTTGTTGAAATTAATTGTCATGGTGGAATATATATCACCAATCTTATATATGAGAACTTGGTAAAACTAGGCGCAAGACCAGCTGAGCCAGGAGAGTTTACTAAGCGTGCATTTTTGAATGGAAGAATCGATTTAACTAAAGCAGAAGCCGTAATGGATGTAATTGATGCAGAAAACAAGCTAGCTGTAAGATTTGCTAATCAAGGAATAAACGGTCAAATATTTGATTTAGTTAGAAAATATCGTAATCAACTACTTGATATTATCGCTACAATAAGTGTAAATATAGATTATCCTGAATATGATGATGTAGAAACAGTAACGAATGAAAAGATTTTGCCTTCAATCAAATCTTTAAACACATCTATGCAACAATTGTTGAAAGATTCTATTGGTTGTAAATACATAAAAGAAGGTATTAATACGCTTATTATTGGGAAACCTAATGTAGGGAAAAGCACCTTATTAAATGCTTTAGCAAAAGAGGAAAAGGCAATTGTAACTAATATTCCAGGCACAACAAGAGATGTTATAGAAACCAAAGTAAACATCGGAAACTTAACTCTCAATTTAATTGATACCGCAGGTATAAGAAATACAGAAGATATCGTAGAAAAAATCGGGGTAGAAAAGTCGATAAAGCAACTAGAAAGAGCTGATTTGGTTCTATTTGTCCTTGACGGTTCAACCCTTCTCACAGAAGACGAAAAGAAATTATTAGAAGAAATCAAAGATAAACCTCATTTAGTAATAGTCAATAAAAATGACATTTTATTACAAGAAAATCAAAATATTGTTGATGCAATATATATAAGTGCTAATAATAAAGAGGATGTTAGTAATTTAGAAAATATGATTCAAAGCAAAGTATTAAAGGACGTAGACACTACATCCGGTTCAGTATATTTAGGAAACGCAAGACAAATTTCAAAGTTAAAGCTGGCTATAGAAGCTTTATCGGAAGCACTTGAAACAATTGACAAAGGAGATTATATCGATTTTGTGGACATATATTTACGTGAAGCATATAGTTATCTTGGAGAAATCACAGGAGATACATCTACTGATTCACTTTTAAACGAATTGTTTAGCAAATTTTGTTTAGGAAAGTAAAATAATTGGCAAAAAAATAAAAAAAGTATATAATATTAATATACAAAGCTATAATCAGGAGGACGTTAGGCGTTTTACTTAGTGAGTTAGGGATAGTGAAAACCTAACTAAAACAAATAACAGATCTAACACCTGATTGCTAACAAAAGAACGATAATCAATTACAGATTATTTATTAGACTTGTTCGTATTCCTGCGTTAAAGGAACAAGAGGGCATAATGATAAACATTTTCATTATGAACTAAGGTGGTACCGCGAACATATTCGTCCTTAGAAACAAAAGAATTTTGTCTCTAAGGATTTTTTTAATTTTAGAAAAGAGGTAAAAAAATGGAAAAAATTAGTGTAAAACAATTATTTAAAGAAGGAAAGTCATTTATTGGAAAAGATGTAGTTATAGAAGGATGGGTTAGAACAAATCGTGCTCAAAAAGAATTTGGCTTTTTAAATATAAATGATGGATCATATCTTGATAATGTTCAAGTTGTGTATGAACAAAATTTATCAAATTTTGAAGAAATACAAAAATACCGAGTTGGTAGTGGTGTATCAGTTGAAGGAACTATAGTAGAATCACCAAATCCTAAGCAACCTTACGAAGTAAAAGCTAAAGTAGTAACGCTTGAAGCAGATTCATTAGAAGATTATCCAATTCAACCAAAAAGACATACGAGAGAATTCTTAAGAGAAAAAGCACATCTAAGAATGAGAACCAATTTATTTAGTGCAATATTTAGAATGAGAAGTAAATTAGCATTTGCAATTCATGAGTTTTTTCAAAAAAGAAATTTTGTATATGTAAATTCACCACTCATTACTTCAAATGATGGTGAAGGAGCTGGTGAAATGTTCCAAGTAACAACATTAGATTTAGAAAGAATCGCCAAAGAAGGTAAGGTAGATTATTCAAAAGACTTTTTTGGAAAGCCTGTTAACCTAACGGTAACCGGTCAACTTGAAGCAGAAACATTTGCACTTGCGTTTGGAAAAGTATATACATTTGGTCCAACTTTTAGAGCAGAAAACTCGAATACGACTAGACACGCATCAGAATTTTGGATGATTGAACCAGAAATTGCGTTTGCTGATTTACAAGATGATATGGATTTGATTGAAGATATGGTTAAGTATGTTGTAAATTATGTGTTAGAAAATGCTCCTGAAGAAATTGAATTTTTTGATAAATTTGTGGCACCAGGAAAAAAGGCACAACTAGAAGCGCTAGTTAAATCAAAAGTGGCAGTTTGCACTCATCATGAAGCTATTGAAATTCTAAAAGCAGCTGGTAATATTTTCGAAAATAAACCTGAATTTGGAGCAGACTTAGCAACAGAACACGAAAAGTACTTAACGGATGTATATTTTAAGGCGCCAGTGTTTGTTACAAATTGGCCGAAAGAGATTAAAGCGTTTTATATGCGCTTAAACGATGATCAACAAACAGTAGCTGCAGTAGACTTGCTGGTTCCAGGAGCAGGTGAGTTAGTTGGTGGATCACAAAGAGAAGAAAGATTGGACTTACTTCTTTCTAGAATGAAAGAATTAAATATGAAAATCGAGCCATTAGATTGGTATGTTGATTTAAGAAGATATGGTGGAGTCAAACATTCTGGATTTGGTTTAGGATTTGAACGTTTGATTATGTATGTTACTGGCGTAGATAACATCAGAGATGTTCTTCCATATCCAAGAACACCAAAAAATTGCGAATTTTAAAAAAATAAAAACGGGTTCATTTTGATATGATGTCTCTAAAGTAGACAGTGAATAAAAATAAAATTATTCACTATTT
>JBJEEE010000060.1:0-11700 GCA_051872775.1 Bacilli bacterium | reverse complement strand
AATACATCTCTAATATTATCAAGCCATTCATGGGTAAAGTTTTTGTCAACAGTATCCATTACAGCTACTTTTTCATCTACTATTACATATGAGTTATAAGCCATTCCTTTAGGAACTTTATATTGACCTTCAAATAAATCAATCTTATGATCATTTACTCCTACATAATATACATCATTTGTTATTTGGTTCATTCTTCGTACCCCCGTGTAAATTATTATATATATATAATATCATCTATAAATTTTTTGTCAAGCAAATAATCATTTTTTTTAAATTAAAAAAGTGCATAAATTAAATGTCAATCAATTTGACATTTAGCTTATACACTTTACAATTTTGGCATATTACTTATTACCTAATTGTGATTGAGCCATAGATACTAAACGACGAGTGATTTCACCACCAACTGTACCATTTTGACGAGCTGTTGCATCTGGGCCAAGGTTAACACCTAATTCACTAGCGATTTCATATTTCATTTGATTGAATCCACCGTTAGCAGGAGTTGCTGTTGTTTTATTTTTATAAGATGAGCTATTCATTATTTTCACCTCCTCCTCGAAAATATTATGTGTGATTTTCGAGAAATTAAACATAATTTTTATGGTAATTTATGGTTAAATAATGTCATCTAAATCTTCACCTACAATTTTAGAGTTAACATAATCATAGTGACGATATGATTTAATTGTAATCTTTTGAATGTTTTGATATGCCTCATCTAATAAAGATTGATAATCAAATTTTTCCTCTTCTCTTTCCGCAATCTTACCTAATGGTTTAATCTGTGGATGTTTAGGAACAAAGACAGTACAACAATCTTCATATGGGCGAATGGAGATTTCATAGGTATTAATTTCTTCTGAAATTTTGGTAATATCTGCCTTATCAAAAGTTGCAAGAGGGCGAATTACGGGAATGTTTATTACGCTATTAATTACGCCCATACTTTCTAAAGTTTGGGAAGCAACTTGTCCAATATTCTCTCCATTAATAATAGCAAGATTACCTCGTTCTTTACTTAACCGTTCACCTAAACGATACATCATTCTACGCATAATTGTAATACCATAGTCATCTCTAACATGATCGTAGATTGCTTGTTGGATATTTGTAAAAGGAACAATATATAGATTAATACTTCTAAATTCTGAATAAGCCGCAATCTTTTCAAGTAAATCTATTACTTTTTGAAGAGCTAAATCATTAGTATATGGTGGAGATGCATAGTGAATTGCATCAAGTGCTATTCCTTTTTTTAAAGCTAAATATCCAGCTACTGCACTATCAATACCACCAGAAATCATGAGGGTCGCACGCCCAAGTGATGAAGCAGGAAGTCCACCAAGACCATAGTATGTCTTAGTAAATAAGAATGCTCCTTCTACTCTTACATCAATGTCTAAAGTAAAATCAGGATTATGAACATCCGCTTTTAATCCAGGTATATTTCTAAACAAATATCCTGCTACTTTTTTAGATATTTCTTGTGAGGTAAGTGGAAACATTTTATCAGCACGATTAGTTTCAACTTTAAAAGTTTTAGGTCCCTCTTCCATTTCTTTTTCAACAATTTCTTGAGCCATCTTACATATATCTTCAATGGTAGCATTAGTTCTATTTACCACACTAAAGGAATAAAGGCCAGGTATTTTTTGTAATTCTTCGATAATACTTGTAGAGTCAGTACCATGAAGATGAATATAAAAGCGCATACCACGAGACTCAAATTCAAGATTTGGATAGTTTTTTAAATTTCTTCTAATATTATTTGTTACTTTTTGAATAAATTGACGACGATTAGTTTTCTTTAAACTTAACTCGCCATATCTAATTAAAATATGATCTTCCATTTTATCTATTTCCTATACTATTTAATTTTTCGATGAAGAAATCAATTTCTTCAATTGTATTATTTTCTGATAAACTTACTCTTACCGCATTCATTGCTCTTATCTCATCATGATATACTGCCATAAGTGTTGGTTCTAAAGCTTTAGTTTTGGCATTACAAGCAGACCCATAACCGATGTAGATGTTGAATTGTTCAAGATAATGCATTAATGTTTCCCCTTTTAAGTTTTTTAAACTAAAGTTTATTACATAAGGTGATGCATTACTATCATGATTCAAATAGATATATGGTAACTTTTGTAGTTTATCAAATAAGTAATCATGTAATTTTTTTACTTTTTGATATGCTGATTCTGTATTTAAAATGGCTATTTCCAAACTTTTCGCAAGACATACTGCTCCCGCAACATCAACGGTACCACCTCTTAAGTTGTTTTGTTGATGTCCTCCTTTGGTTATTTTTTCAATATTTAGATTTTCATTAATTATTAAAGCAGCAGTTCCCTTTATTCCATGAATTTTATGAGCTGTAAAAGTCATTAAATCTAAATCATTATAATCAAAATCAGGTGTAAGTTTGGATATTCCTTGTACTAAATCACTATGAAACTTAATTCTTGGATATGGTTTTAATATTTCTTTAATTTTTTTTATTGGCTGAATACTTCCAATAATATTATTTACCCACATAATTGAAACTAAAATGGTATCTTTTGTTAAACTATTTTTTAACATATTTAAATCAATTACACCTTTTTCATCAACATCTAGATAAGTAACTTTAAAACCATGTTTTTCTAAATCTTCAAAACATGCAAGTACCGATGGATGCTCTATTTTAGAAGTAATTATTTGTTTATTTTGACCAATATATTGCTTACATATACCATATATAGCAAGATTGTTTGCTTCGGTTGCGGAAGAAGTAAAAATTACTTTTTTATGTTTTAAATGTAGGCTTCTAATAACTGAACTTTCTGCTTTATCTAAAATTGTCTTTGCCACAATTCCTAAGTGATGAGCACTACTTTCATTGTACCAATATTCTTTATTCACTTTATTATATAGTTCAAGTATTTCTTCATTTGGTTTAGTAGTCGATGCATTATCAAAGTAGATCAAAATTATCAATCCTTTCTTTTACCTTAAAATATTATATCAAATATTTCAATTTGTGTCAATTAACTACTTGTGTTAAATTAAAAACTAATTATAATTTATTTTATTCAAATATATTAATTTGAAGTTTGAATTTTACTTTGGCTATATTCATATAAATTTCACTAAATACTTATAAAAAATAATTTTTAAATAATAAAATATAGGAGTTAATTTTTCTTTACGTTATATGAAGTAATATTAATGTGCATAATATTTTTTTTATAGATGTACATGCAATATTATTATATATTAGATTATTCATAGTATTGGTATATTATCGCTTTAATTTATTAACTAGATGATTTATATCATATAAGTTAATCTAAGTATCGCACAACAAATACAAAAGTAATAATGTTTCATTATTGCAAAACTTTTGCAAAGAAAAGTAAGATAATGTATAATTTTGGTGAATGAGGTGATTATATGAAACATTATGAGTATCGTCCAACAGGAGTTTGTTCATCTTTAATTGAGTTTGATCTTGATGATGAAAATAGAATTCATAATCTAAAGTTTACTAATGGATGCCCTGGCAATCTTTGCGCAATCTCTAAATTACTAGAAGGGCAACCTGCTCAAAATATGGTCAATATACTTAAGGGAAATACTTGTCGTAATAAACCTACAAGTTGTGCTGATCAGTTATCTATCGCTTTAGAAAAAGCTATAAAAAAATAATGTAAAACAGCATAGAATATGTTCTATGTTGTTTTACATTTTTTTATTGTCCATACTTTTTTTCTTCCTTGTTTTTCATAGAAAGTAACAATATCAAGTGTTTCTAGAGATTTTATCGCATTAGATGATTTTGAGATACTAATTTTAAAGTACTTACTAAAATCATTTCTTGTAAATGTACTAGGACAATTAAAACTATTAAATATATTTATATAATCGTCCTGAGTTTTTAAATCATACTCTTCAACTATATTTGTAGGGACTTGCTTATATCTTATATACCCTTTTGAGCGATAGTGTTTTTTGGGTACTACTTCTCGGTATTCATCAATATCAAGATATAGGACTTTAAATGATAAATTAGGATTCATAAGATAATCTCTAATCTTATACATTTCGACTAAGATTTGAAAGGGCGTTCCTTTTTTAGGAGACTTTGCTTGTTTAATATATTCGCCATATTCATTAATACTATATATTTGTTTAATACGACAAGCGGGATACACAATTACGACTTTATTTGATTTGAGAAGTGTATCAAGTTTTCTTCGCAATAAATTAAAGTTTTGCGTTTGCACTTCATAAATTATTCCATCATTTACCACATCAACATAGTTATTTCCTATTTTTATTTCATGATATGAGGGATCATCGTTTAAATAGTATTTGATAATTTTATGGAGAACTTTCTCTTTTTGAATACCAATTGATACATTTTCTATAGGTGTATCAAGTAAAGTTATTGCATGATTTAATCTTTCTTGCATATATATCTCCTAACTTAATAAAAGTTGATAAAAGTGCTGCTTCTATCAACTTTATTTTTATGCTTTAGTAAGTGATCGTTTAATAAAGCCGATGATTGAGAATACAATGAAGACAATCAAATCGACAATAACAATCGAAGATGCGGAAGAGTAGTTTGCAAAGGCAAAGAATGCTACCACAAAGCAAAAGACGGAAATTAATGATGAGGCAATGATTACTTTCTTAAATTTAGTAAATACTTGCATTGCGGAAAGAGCAGGAAGGATGATTAAACTTGATATTAATAGGGCTCCCATAATCTTAATTCCGATTACAACTGTAATTGCAGTAACAAATGCAAAAATCATATTGTAAATCTTGGTTTTAATTCCCGTTGCTTTCGCAAATTCTTCATCAAAAGTAACTGAGAATATACGATGATAGAAAAATACAAAGAAAGCAATAACAACTAGACATACCGGTAAAATGATTAAGAAATCTTGTTTGTCAGCTAGCACAATACTACCAAACATCATACTATTAATATCTTTAGTGAACCCCTCACTTAGTGATCCAACAAAATAGCCAATCGCAAGAGCTGCACTTGATATCAGCCCTATTGCCGCATCGCCCTTAATTTTAGAACTGTTTTCACCAATTCGAAGTAAAATATATGCAACAATCATTACAATAGGAATAGCAAGATATATGATATGATTATATTCCATTACTTCAATTAATGGTGAAATCGCCATCAATACTGCGATTACTCCAAAACTAACATGACTTAAACCATCACCAATCATAGAGTAACGTTTCAATACTAAAACGACACCTAAAATAGCAGCAGTTAATGAGATTAAAATACCAACAATCAATGGATAGATTATTATATCAATGTTTTCAAATAAACTAGTTAGAATCATTTTCTTCCTCCACTGATTTATCGCTATTTTCAGATTGGATATTCAAATTAAATTTCTCGTTATATTCTGCTGGAGTTCCACAGAACACTTCTTCACTAGCTAGATGAACAACCTTACTAGCATGATTAAGAATATCTTTCATAAAATGAGATACAACGATGATTGTTACATGTAGTTCTTTATTAATTTTATCAAGTAATTGATATAAACTCATTGTACTATTGTAATCAAGACCAGTAAATGGCTCATCAAGTACTAAGATGCGATCAGTTGCGCAAAGAGCACGTGCTAATAATACCCTTTGTTTTTGACCTCCTGATAAATCTCTAAATGGCTTATTGGCTAAATTTTTAACACCTAATAATTTCATTTTTTCAAGGGCTAAATCTTTATGTACCTTTCGATAAAAAGGCCACAACTTTAATTTATTAACGCATCCTGATAATACTACCTCAAAACATGAAGCCGGAAACTCTGGCTTTATTTGTGAACTTTGAGGAAGATAACCAACTTCTTTTTTGTTAAATCCTTCTTCATAAATTATACTACCCGAAACGGGAGGGATTAATCCTAATATCGTTTTTAAGAAAGTTGTTTTACCGACGCCATTATCGCCAAATACACATACATATTCGCCATCATTGATTTCAAGATTAATTTTTTTGATTATTACTTTATGTTCATATCCGATACATAAGTCTTTAAACTCAATTAATGACATCGACAATTCCCTCACTTTCATCAAATTCTGGTATAAATTCTTCATCTACTCCTAAGCCTTTCGCAAGACTTATTACATTTCTTCGCATTAGTTTTAAGAATGTTGTTGTGCCAAATTCACTTGCGCTGACGCTATGACAAGAATGGAGGAGTACTATCTCAGCACCCGTTTGGTTTTGAATCATTCTTGCAACTGAATCATTCAACAACTCTTTTGTGTATATTACTTTTACATCATTTGCTCTAATTTTGTTTATTACATCAATGATTGTATTTAATGATGGTTCAACTTCCGTAGAACATGTGGAATAAGTTAAAACATAATCTAGGCCATAATAATAAGACCAATAGAAGAAGGAGAAAGGACTAGCAAAATAAAGAGTTTTCGTTTTAGCATGACTTACTACTTCTTTAATGGCTTCATCAACTTCAAGTAGTTCACTCATATATGCATTGGCATTGTTATTAATTATGTCTTTACATTCACTAGCCATATCAGGGTTAATTTCTAACATTTTATTGCGGATAGTATCAACCATATAACTAGCATAGACAGGATAAACCCAATAATGAGGATCTAGCTCATGTTCATGGGAATGCTCATGTTCATGTTCTTCAACACCGATTAGTTCAATTCTTTCATCACTTGATAAATCAAGGACCATTGTATACTTACTTACTTCTAAACCATCAACCCATGTTTCAATCAAATCGCTAGTATAAATAAACAAATCAGAATTTTTAATACTTATTAAGTCTGATAGTCGTGGATCAAAGGTATGTGAATCTGCTCCTGGAGGAACAATTAATGATACGTCATAATAATCATTTAGTCGTTTATCACCACCAATGATGGCTTTTACAAATTGATATTGTGGATATTGTGTAGTTACTATTTTCTTTTTGTTACTTTCTTTAGGAGAAATTATTCCACAACTTGAAAGTAAGAAAATACAAATAAAAAATACAAATATAATTTTAATACGACTTTTCATTGTCTTGACACTCTTTACATATTCCGTAAAATACGGTTTTTGATTGATCAATTTTAAATCCACAATTTTTCTCAATTTGATTATTTAATATATCAATTTCATTATTATCGACATGAAATACTCTGCCACATGTGTTACATAATAAATGATAGATTGATTGATTATTTGATTCACCAACATATTGATAACATGATTTTAGATTATCGATATTATATTTTCTTACTTCGCCACTTTCAATCATATAATCTAAAAAACGATATAATGTAGCTTTACTTACAGGGTTATTCTCATCTTTAAGTGCTGATAAAATGAATTCAGCCGTCATATGATCATTGGAATGTTCTTTTAGAAAATTATATATTATCAATTTTTGTTTAGTTTGATAATTACGAGTTTGATTCATTTTATCACCTCCTTAATTTGAAACTTAGTTTCAATTTAACATAATTATAACATATTGAGAAAAAACAATCAAGAAAATTATAATAATTATTTACGATTTTCTTGCATAAAACTTACTTCATGACAACTTGGACATTTAATTTTTTTCCCATTACTATTCTTTGTGCGAATAAAGATATCTTTAAATAAGTTAATTCTAAAGACTCTACCACATTTAGGGCAAGTATAATAATTAGTTAAGGATTGAATTAGATGCATTCCTAAGTATAATACAAGCATTAATCCTAGAATTATAAATAAGATAATCCAATTAGTAAAAAAGACAAATATGATTAGACACGCTATAATAAGACATGCCATTATACTAAAAAACACCATTTTAATTTTATTACTTTTTTCCATTATACTCATCTTCCTTTATTTTTACTTTTTGTAATTCTTGACTATACTCTTCTTGATCTGTTAATTCATATAAAATGATACATAAATATTTTAGATCATCAAAGTCTTTTATTTGTTTTAAATACTTGATAAAATCACAACAAGCATTTAGTAAAGCTTTATTAGGGCCATAATTAATTGATTTGCTTGAAAGTAGAGTAATAACTTCTTGATGAGATATACTTGTATTATGTTTATCAATAATTGAGGCAATCAATTCTTCTACGTCAGAATCTTCTTTAAAATCAATACTTGCATATAAGCACGCTAACGCGATGTCATATTGGCTTAAGCGATAGTAGCACAACCCTAAAACTTGATAAAAGTATGATAGTAAATCTTTAGAATAAGCCATCTTAAGACTTTGTTCACATAAAATTTTAGCATCATTTATCAAATCTAAACTTAAATAAACATTAGCTAATTCTTCTCTAACATACATTGATGCAGGATTAAACTTAAGTGCCTTTTCAAGATAGTTTTTCGCATCAATCAAATTATTTTGTTTAATATATATTAAGGCAAGTTGATAACAATAATAAGTGATTGGTTCTGGATATCGTTTGACATTTAGTTTTTTAGCATTATCAACACTTTTAGTAATTATTATGTATTCAATTAATTGTTCAAAATCGTAATAATTGAAAGTTTTAACATTTTCTATTTTTTCATATGTTTTTATTAATCTTACTAGAATTTTTGATGCCTCATCAAGTTTATTTTCTTTAATAAGTTCCAAACAGTTTTGATAGTCATCATATCTAACACTTAATATTTCATGTGTTTTTTGATCATATTCTGCTTTTTCTTCTTTTGATAAATAACTAAATAGTAATTGTTCTAAGGCTGCTACTACTTCATCATTATTAAGGGTTCGAAAGACAATTAATTCCGTTTGTAGATAAGACACATCTGTTTCTTTATTATGGGTGAGATTACTTTTAATTTCATCAATTATTGTTTGATTATTCATTTTATGCAACCTCATTTTTAGGTTTGGCTTCACTTAATTGTTGGTCATGTTGATGTTCAAGACTATCAACAATAATCATTTTATTTATTAATTGCTTAACGATTTTTTCAAGTTCTGAATCTTTTGAGTAATCTGCATCAGCAATAAAATCAACTCGATTCTCACGAATTAATTTATAGGCATTTTCTTTACCATTGTTTTGATAAATCGCAATGGAGTGTCCGCCACGATCTTTTACCACGGTCATACATGGAACATCCGTTATACCATCACCGATATAAACCATATTACGATATGGAATGCGACGTTCATTTTCAGATACATAGGAATTCAATTTATAGTCATCAATTGTATTTAAAACTCCTTTAGAAATTCTAAAAATGAACTGTGTTTTGGTGGTGAAATTTATTGCTTGTTGGGCCCAATCCGCATTTCCTCTTTCATTATAGTGAAATTCACAAGCATAAATTCGTTTAAAGTATTTTGCAATGGGGGTTCCTTCAATGATTTCTGATAATCCTGAGGAAATAATGTAATGTTCAACTACTGCACCAACACTTCTTGCATAATCATTAATTCGTTTAAACCAAGACTTTACCCCTTTAATTAATACTACATCTTTTCCAAGTTCATTAAACGCTTCCTTGGTAATAGGAATATCCTTCTTTTTGGCAAGTTTTATCATCAGATACATATATGCAAGGATATTATCCATATGATTTTTTGTAGCAATTTTATTAGCTTCTCCCCAGAATTCACTAGCATCCATGCCTAGACTAGGAATAAAACTGTATTCTTGCATGTCTTTTGCACATAAGGTTTTATCAAAATCATACATTAATGCTATTATTGGTTTCTTTCCCATATTTCCTCCTATTTTACTTTTTCTCCAATTTCATCTAATTGATTGGCCGTATTTATTAAATCATGATAATTATTAAATAATACTTCAAAACTATAAAGACCTTTATAATCTAAATCTTTTAGGGTTTGAAGATAAGAAATAAAATCAATATTACCAGTTCCTATTTTTTGATGTTGATCAGTTTGACCATTATTATCGCTAATATGAAGATGATATAAATAATCTTTTAAATAAACAACAAATTCATTGATTGGAGATTTTTCTACTCCATTTGTGACATTGCAATGGCCACAGTCAAAAATTAATTTAACTTCTTTATTATCAAAACTATCTAAATATGCTTTCATTTCTTCTTTGGTTAAACATAATTCTTGATTACCAACTAAATTTTCAATCATAATGGTCATTCCATATTTTTTGGCATATGTTGATAACTTCTTGACATTTTCTATTGATAATTTAGTTGCTTCTTCTCTTGATAAGCTTCCATCTAGTTCTCCCGGATGAAGTGTTAATTTTTTAACGTTAAACATACTTGCAAAATCAATTGCTTTATATAGACGTTCTAATATAATATCAATGTTATGGTAACTTGCAAGATTGTTTTCTCTTCCATATGGTAAATGACAAACAATTTCGAAATCAGGATATTTCAGATATGACTTAACCCCTTGAATATAGTTTTCATATTGTTCTTTACTTGCACAATAAGGATAAAATATTTCACATCCCACAAATATATTGGTTTTAATCAAGTTTTCTTCGTAACTTTTTATATCTTCGATAGTTCGTGCAGGATTGATCGTAAAACATTTTCTAATCATAGATGATTCTTACCTCTTTTCATAATTAACATTACGATTGTATATATATAATAAGGAATAGTTCCAATTAGACCAACAATAAATATAGCTATAAATAAAAATTCAATTAAGAAAATATGCCATATTTGAAAACGATAATGGATACGCATAAAAAAGTTAATCGCTATTATTATTCCTGATATGATTGCACATGGTCTATATGAACAAAGGATTCTAACCCATAATACTGGTTCTACTTCCAATGTTTCTTCATTAAAAATACCAGCATCTTTATTTAAGAGAAAAGCAACAAAGAATATTAGAGGAGTAATTATGATATAAACTAGACTTATAATTACTTTTTTTCTACTTCCGTAGAACCAATCATAGTTACCACGATCTTTGCTTTTTTTCATTTGAATCGTAGTTTGGTTACGTTCGCCTAGAATATCTCTTGTCATCATATCGTACAAACCAATTTTAAGGATGGGAAGCATACTATTAATTTGAGCTGGGGTTGGAACTATTGTTCCTTTTTCCCAAGCTTTAACCGTTTCAACATCAACATTTAATTGATCTGAAAACTCCTCAATTGATAGTCTTCTTTCCGTCCTAAGTTGTCTAATATTAGTTGATAAATGGGGATTTTCACTAGGTATTTCTAATTCTTCTTCATCTTCATATCTATTCATATTAATTCTCCTAATTTGATGTAGTAGTTACTATCTCTATATATACTATATTATTATAATCTTTTTGACTTCCATCATCACGAGTATAAAACTTTAGCACGAGACTATCTTCTTTAATGGTTTCAATTTTAATTTTATTGTCTGTTATTTGATATCTAAATGTAATTTCATTTACCTCCGCAGTTGTTGAAATAATTTCTAATCTTACATTTTTGGGTTTGATATTTTTGCTGTAAACTATATCAATTTCTACTATTTCACCAACTTGTGCTAAATATGTATTGTTAGGTATATATATATGTCCTTTAGGTTCATATAACAAAATAAAGCCTAGTAAACCTAAAGTAAAAACCGTAACTAACGCAATTACAAAACTATGCTTCATTTTTTTTGCATTTCTTCTTCGGTGATTCCGAGTTCCTGAAGCTTTTTGTTGA
>JBJEEE010000059.1:0-37355 GCA_051872775.1 Bacilli bacterium | reverse complement strand
AATAATAGTATAAAAAAGAAAGGAAACAAAACCATGAATAATAATTTACCAATTGGTGTATTTGATTCAGGTATTGGCGGATTAACTGTTCTTGATAAATTAATCGAAGTAATGCCTGCAGAAAACTATATATATATTGCTGATCAAGGTCACTGTCCTTATGGTACCAAAACAAACGAACAAATTCGAAAATGTTGTGCCAATATTATTAAGTACTTGGAAAAACAAAAGGTAAAAGCAATTGTTATTGCATGTAACACGGCTTCTACTCATCTTGAGTATTTAAAGACAATAACCAACATCCCTTTGATTAGTGTCATTGAACCAACTATTGAAAAAGCCAAAAGAACAACAAAAAACAAAAAAATCGGTGTAATTGCGACCATATCAACAATCAACAATCGCAAGTATCAGTCGAATCTAGAAAAAGAAAACATCGACGTATTTCCCCTTGCATGTTCTGAATTTGTGGATCTAGTGGAAAATACTAAATTAGATGAACCAATTGTTCAAGAAATTGTTTCTAATAAACTGATTCCTCTCAAAAACACAGGTATTGATACATTAATATATGGATGTACTCATTTTAGCATTTTGGAAGATAATATAAAAAAAGAATTAGGAAATATTAATTATATTGCTAGTGATTATCCTACCGCAATCACGTTACAAGATACTTTACATAGATTAGATTTATTGTGTAAAGTAAAAATGAAAGGAATAGTAAAAGTATATACCACAGGGAAAAAAGAACAGATTATTAATAAAATCAGTTGGTTCAAAAATAAAATAGATGAAATTAAAGAAGTAGAGGTTGAATAAGATGAGGGAAATCTCGGTTAAAGATATAACCTCCAAAGTTGTAGAGTTATTCTTAAAAGCAAATACTTGTGTTTCTTGTGATTTAATAGACGCTTTAAAGCAAGCTTTAAAACAAGAACAATCTCCCCAAGGACAAGAAATACTAAGACAAATCATCGATAATGATTTATATGCTACAAAAATGAATAAACCAATATGTCAAGATACGGGAATGGCTGTATGTTTCGTTGAACTAGGTATTGATGTTCACCTTGATGGTGATATATATGATGCGATTAATGAAGGTGTAAGAATAGCATATCAACAAGGTTATTTTCGAAAATCAATTGTACGTGATCCTCTTGACAGAGAAAATACAGGTGATAATACACCAGCAATTATTCATATAAAACTTGTGCCAGGAGAAAACATCAAAATCTCTGTAATGGCTAAAGGTGGCGGTAGTGAGAACATGAGTGCACTTAAAATGATGATTCCTGCCGATGGCCTTGAAGGCATTAAACAATTTGTAATAGATACAGTAAAATCAGCAGGAGGTAAGCCTTGCCCTCCAATTATTGTAGGAATTGGAATAGGCGGAGACTTCGAAAATGCAGCCTTGATGGCAAAACAAGCGTTATTACGCGAAATTAATGATATTAATCAAAATCCCAAATTAGCAAAGATAGAAGAAGAAATAAAATGTGCTATTAACAAAGAAGGTATTGGTCCAATGGGATTAGGTGGCAAAACAACATGCCTTGCGGTAAAAATACAAACTGCTCCTTGCCATATTGCTAGTATGCCTGTTGCCATTAATATTCAATGTCATGTCTCTAGACATCAGTCAGACATAATCTAAGAGGTGGAATATGGTTAAACGATTAACTTTACCCTTGAGTAGAGAAGAAATAGCTAATTTAAAAATAGGTGAAACAGTGTTACTAACAGGGACAATGTATACAGGACGTGATGCTGCTCACAAACGATTAGTAGAATTAATTAACAACAAAGAAACTTTACCAATTGATTTAAAAGATGCAACGATATATTATGTTGGACCAACCCCTGCCAAACCAAACGAGATTATTGGTTCAGCCGGTCCAACCTCAAGTTATCGTATGGATCCTTATACAGAACCATTACTAAAACAAGGATTAAAAATAATGATTGGTAAAGGTCCAAGATCAAAGGATTACAAAGAATTATTAAAAAAATATAAAGCTATATATATTTCCGCAATCGGTGGTGCAGCCGCAAAAATCTCAGAGTCAATCAAAAAATGTGAATTAGTGTGTTATGAAGATTTAGGACCAGAAGCCATATATAAACTTGAAGTAAAAGATTTTTTTGGTATCGTTACTTATGATATAAATGGTAATGATTTATTTGAAGAAGGCATAAAAACCTATAAAGAATAAGAAAAAAAGTATTGCAAATAATTTATATATGTGATATAATCTAATATATGGGCTTGTAATGGTTTCGACGGGATTTTAGAAGTGATGGAAGCATGTCGTGGGTAGGCACGTTAAAACCTGAGGTTTATAAAATAAACGCAAACACAAATTATGCTTTCGCTTGCTAGTATAAGCAAGTAATCAATTACAAAATAATTGATTTATCTCTTGTAATGCTTGCCTACGTGCGTTATAAGGGAAAGAGAGTAGGCTTTGATAACTATGCTCGCTCCGGTATAGAAGTCGAGATATAGAGCTAGTGTTAAATTAGTGTTGTTTATTTTCTAATTTAACATAAACTATTAATTAATAAACTAAACATGTAGAAACCAAAATGGATGAGGTTTCGGACGCGGTTTCGACTACCGCCAAGTCCACCAAGATTTTAACAGATATTTGAAAATTTATCTGATTTATATATATGCAATACTTGAAAAAAGTAGATAGCAATATCTACTTTTTATTATAATTAATAATTTATATATTAATTTTTCATACCAATGATTATAAGTAAAGGAGGTGTAATAGTGAACAAAAATGATATTATAGTTGATCAAAAAAATGGTATTGGAATAGTAACCGAAGTAAAAGACGAAAAAATAAGTGTTACTTTTGATGGTTCAATTCAGTATATATATAATATATATAACAATCAATTAAACGTAATTGATGCAGCTTTTATCAATTATATTAATAATTTATATTCCGAGTTATATATTGAAAATTATCAAACAATTAATGAACAAGAAATCAGAATCCATGATTTTTCCTACACAAATAATTGTTTTTCCGCAAATCTTACTACCCATTACACAGCACGAGCCTTTGTTTTTAAGGATAGTACAAAACCATTTAGATGTACTTGTTCATTAAAAAATAAATGTTCACATGTTATGTATCTTGTTAAGTATCTACATAATAAATTCATCCGCTTTACCAAGTTTGAAGAAAGCCCAGATAATACAAGTATATATCAAATGACCTTAAACTTTTGTTATAATTTTTTAGATTTAGAATTATTTAATAATCTATCCAATATATATAAAAACTTTAGCCTTGATCAAACAATCGATTACTGTGTATTAGTTAGCGAATTAGGAGTATCAGAATCTATCATTTCCTTTATAATTATGATGGTAGCACATAACACGCCTTACTTACAAGAATTATATGAACATTTTAGTTTATCGAAAAAAAGTATCATCGATATAACGCTTAATTGGGTTGTTAATCGTTCTAACTACGCCAAAGAAAAAAACTATTTAATTTATCGTGCGGTAGTGTTATTATCAAATAACCAAATGACAGAATGGATTGAAGATGTAATTAACAAGAATAAGGCTTATCTCCTCTTTAATCGTAATCATATTTTTAATAGAATATTTATCGAAATAATCAAAAAAACAAATGATATAAGTGCACTCTATGATTTAAATGCACTTAATTATGAGGAAAATCTTGGCGAATACTACGAATACTTATATATATATTCTTCTGTTGAAAATAGAAAACTTCTACTTGATAACAAAAAGATAACAAAGATCACTTCCGCAATGATTCCTTATTTATCAATAAAAGAATTATTAGACAATTTTGAATTAATTGAAAAATTTTTAGAAAGAAGAGTTATAGATTTACACTTAGCAGAAATGTTGAAGATTGATCCGATTCTTACAATTAACAAAATCATTCGTCCAAATAAATATATATATGCAAGTACATTTGAAAATATAAAAAGATGTGCATCATATCTACCAGATAATAAGTATATTCTCAAGTTTATTAATTCGATGATGAATATTAATCGTACCGAAAATATTGATACTATCGATGAAATGCAAAACGTAAAAGAAGGAGAAAAAAACGATGACTCATATGAATGATTTGTCTAAGTTATTAGTTTATTTCAAGCCAAATTATAAGATGGCACTTTCTCCTGTCGGATTTAGAGTATATTACTATTTTGCACTGGATAGTGGTACGTTAGGTATATGGATATATGAACATCATGATTTAGTTAATAATAAGGTTGAAATCGTGGATTGTGAAAATAGGATAGATCGTAGTATAAGTAATGAATTTGTAATTAATTATGTTAAAGAAGTCTATAAAGAGACTTTTGAACATGATTTAGTAGAGTATGAAAATAAGTTTTTCGCAAGAGAAACAAAAAAGAAAATCGATTCATTTTGTCATGATATGACAAGCATCATGAATAGTGTTATCAATAATGATAAAAATAAATTATCATTAAGTAATCAAGTTGAAGTAGAATATTATTTCTCTTATTATAACAATAGTTTATATCTTTCTTTAAAGGTAGGAAATAGCAAATATTATACGGTAAAGAATATTGAAAAGTTCTTTAACGCTATTACTAACAATGAAGTAATTACATATGGTAAAAACTTAAGTTTTTTCCATACAATTGAGAACTTCAAAGAAGAAGAACAAGATATTTTAATCTTTATAAAAAATACATGTAAATTTTTAAATTATACTAATTATAAAGAATGCATAATCCCTACAGATGCTATTAAGACATTATTTGATAAATTAGAAAAACGTATAGTATATTTTGATAATATTCCATATATAGTTAGATTATCTAAACTAGATGTAAATGTATCAATTGATGAAAACTATCTTCTTCATTGTTCATTAAAAAACGTAAGTTTGATTCCATTACAATCTTGTCTTCTGGTTTTGGATAATACTCAATGTGTAATTGATTATGTAGATTCTTCATATTCTGAATTAATAAGTTTTAGTAATAAATATGATGGATTTAATCTTAAACCCGTTTTAAAAAACTTTAAAGAAAATATGTATGTATATTATCATAATCATATTGAAGTATCAGATAAAATTAAAGATGATTTTAAAGTAGCAACGTTAGTGATTAAAGCTTATTTTGATTATCATTTGGGAGTAATTTCAGTAAAACCAAAATACTATAAAAACGATATGTTAGTTGAAGAAACCCAAATAATCGATTATTTTGATGTCTTGAAACATAAATCATTTAATGATTATTTAACTGAACTTGGTTTTGTGGAAAACTGTATGAAAAATCAAGATCAAATATATCATTTTTTTACAATGGATTTTACTTATTTAAAAACATTATGTGAAGTATATTTATCAGAAAGTATTGCTAATAAACAGATTGTTAAGTTTAATGCACCTTCCATTAGTGTCAAACGAGAAAGCACGTTGATGAAAATACTTATGCAAGAATCAACTTATACAAATGAAGAATTATATAAAATTTTTAAAGCTATTAAACAAAAGAAAAAGTATTATATCTTAAATAACAATATAATAATTGATTTAAACAATAATCAAGCCAATGATTTTTGTGAACTAGTCGAAGAATTAAATTTAGACGAAAAAGAAATAACTAAAGAATTTGAACTACCAATTTATCAATCTTTCAAATTGAGAAATTTTGAAAGTAATCTATCTGATGATGATTTCTACGAACAAATGATTAAAGATATTGCAGAGTTCAAAAAGGCTAAATATTCTCTCCCAAGTATTAATGCTAAACTTAGACCATATCAAATAGAAGGATTTAAGTGGCTTAAAGTATTAACTAAGTATAATCTTGGAGGAATCCTTGCTGATGATATGGGACTCGGTAAAACGCTAGAGATTATTACTTTCTTAAAAAGTGATAATGAACAAAAACCATCTTTAATTGTATGCCCTAAAAGTTTAATCTTTAACTGGTATAGTGAATTTGAAAAATTTGATAAAGATACAAAAGTAGTACAAATATATGGAAATCAAGCTGAGAGAAAACATATAATCGATAATATTAAGGAAAATAAAAAAATAATATATATTACTTCATATGATTCTTTAAGAAATGATGAAGATGATTATAAAGTACAATTCAATTATGTTATACTTGATGAAGGCCAGTATATCAAAAATATATATGCTAAAAAAACTAAAACCGTCAAAAGTATCAAAGGAATTCACCGCTTTGTATTAACCGGAACGCCAATTGAAAATAATGTTTATGATATATGGTCATTGTTTGATTTCATTATGCCTGGCTATTTACCAAACATTGATGATTTCAAAGCGAAAGTAAGTGATGAAACATATTTGACAAAATTGTCTAAGAAAATATCTCCTTTTATTCTTCGTAGAACCAAAAAAGAAGTACTCAAAGACTTACCAAGTAAATATGAGAAAATAGTAACAGCAGAACTAACCAAGGAACAACAAAAACTATATGATGCTTATATTTTACAAGCCAAAGATAAACTAAATGAAGATAATGCAATGATTTCTATTCTATCGTTTATAACTAGACTACGTCAAATATGCGTTGATCCCCATACTTTTATCGACAATTATGAAGGAACAAGTGGTAAGTTAGAAACACTATACAATTTGTTAGATGATTACATTGAAAACGGTCATCGCGTACTAATCTTTTCTCAATTTGTTAAAGCGTTAGATTTAATTTCTCAAAAACTTAATGATAAAAAAATATCACATTATATTTTGACTGGTGAAACGAAAGCATTAGATCGAATTAAACTTACTAACGATTTTAATAATAACGAAAACATTAAAGTCTTTTTAATATCATTAAAAGCAGGAGGTACGGGGCTAAATTTAGTTGGAGCAGACACAGTTATTCACTTAGATCCATGGTGGAATGTATCAGCTGAAAATCAAGCGACGGACCGAACCCATCGAATTGGTCAAACTAGCAATGTAGAAGTAGTAAAACTAATCTGTCGTGATACGATTGAACAGCGGGTAATAGAATTACAAAACATCAAAAAGGATTTGATAGACAAACTTATTTCCCATAGTGATTCTTCCATTACAAAACTAACAAAAGAAGATTTAGAGTTTATCTTAAAGTGAGGGGTAAGATGATTAATATTGCATTACTTCAAGTTGACGCTAAAAAGAGTATAAAGGAAAATGAATGCTTGGGATTACAGTTGTGTGAAAGATGCAAAAACCAAAATGTAGATATAATTGTATTTCCTGAAATGTGGAGCACAGGTTATTATATACCTCAAACAAAAGAAGAATTGAGTAAGTTTGCTCTTTCTTTAGATAGTGATTTTATAAACGCCTTTATTGAAAAAGCTAAAGAAATTAAAATAGCAATATTGATAACTTTTTTAGAAAAGAAAGATTCAAACTTTTTTAATAGTGCAACCTTAATAACCAAAGAAGGACAAGTCGCTTATACTTATCGAAAAGTACATACATGTGATTTTGGCGATGAAGGAGTTTTAACTTCGGGAGATGACTTTTATGTATATAATCTTGAGACAAATCATGGTAACATTAATGTAGGAACAATGATTTGCTATGATCGTGAGTTTCCTGAGTCGGCAAGAATTCTGATGTTAAAAGGAGCAGAACTAATTTTAGTTCCTAATGCATGTCCGTTAGAAATAAATCGCATTTCACAATTACGAGGCAGGGCTTATGAAAATATGCTTGCTATTGCTACTGTAAATTATCCGATAATGCATGATGATTGTAACGGATGTTCGAACATCTTTGATGGAATTGCTTATCGTGAAGATGAACTAACATCAAGAGACACCCTAATACTTCAAGCAGATGAAGATGAGAATATATATATAGCTAGTATTCCTATTGAAGAGTTAAGAAAATATCGATCCAAAGAAGTCCATGGCAACTGTTATCGTCATCCTAACAAATATAAACTATTACTAGATGATAGGGTCGAAGCCCCTTTTATTAGAACGGATAAAAATAAATAAATTTAAAACCATTTCTTTAGTCCTTAAAGAGATGGTTTTATTATATAAAAGAGATGGGTTTTTCAAAAGCGTTTTCAAAAAAATAAAATTGACAAATATAATAAAACAATATATAATATAATTGTTAAGAACTTAACAATTTGAGGTGACTTATGAGGTGCGGTAAAACCAGTATTTTTATTGAATTAATTCAAGCTACTAGAACAATGCGTAGAATCATAAACAAATATTGTAAAAAATATGGATTAAACCTTATGCAACTCAGCATTATCTTTTTATCAATAAATAATGATATGACAGTATCTAGTCTTGCACAAACCTTAGATGTATCCAAATCCGCAATATCACAATCTTTAATTAAACTTTATGTAAAAAAATATGTTACGAAAAAAAACATTGACGGAAATAAGAAAGTCTTTTATTTAACAATTCTTCCAAGAGGAAAAGAAGTACATCAAGATTTATTACAAATGATTAAAGAAAAAGAATTTAAGATTAATGAACAACTAGGTAATGAAAAATTAGCCACCTTAAAACAGTTAATGAACGAATACATACAAGCACTTAAAGAAGGTAACGAAGAAGAAAGGGGATAAGTAAATGTTAAAACTAAAGGAAATCAAAAAAAGTTATGTTACTGGGGATACTTCCGTTTTAGCTTTAAAAGGGGTAAGTATCAATTTTCGAAAGAATGAATTTGTATCTATATTAGGACCATCAGGATGTGGTAAAACAACCCTCCTAAATATTATTGGCGGACTTGACAAATATACTAGTGGTGATTTAGTCATTAACGGTATTTCAACAAAAGAATATCGAGATAGTGATTGGGATAAATATCGTAATCATAGAATTGGTTTTATTTTTCAAAGTTATAATTTGATTCCTCACCAAACAATACTTGAAAATGTAGAACTTGCACTTACGATAGGTGGTCTTGGTAAAGAAGAAAGAATCGAAAAAGCAAGACGTGCCCTTGAACGGGTTGGGCTTGCAAAAGAAATCAATAAAAAACCAAATCAACTATCAGGAGGACAATGTCAGAGAGTTGCTATTGCCAGAGCTCTTGTAAACGAGCCAGACATTTTACTTGCGGATGAGCCAACTGGTGCTCTTGACACGGTAACATCCGTACAAATTATGGATTTGATTAAAGAGATTTCTAGTGAAAAACTAGTTATTATGGTTACGCATAATCCAGAACTTGCAGAAAAATACTCAACGAGAATTATCAGATTACTTGATGGTGAAATCCAATCTGATTCCATGCCATGCAGTGAAGAAGAAGAACAACGAGATAATGTGGTAGTAGAACCAATCGAAAAAAACAAAAAAACTAAAATGTCTTTTTGGACTGCTTTTAAGCTTTCGGGGAGAAATCTTTTAAGTAAGTTTAAACGTACTTTGATGGTAGGTCTGGCAGGATCTATCGGTATTATTGGCATATCGCTAGTGCTTGCTTTATCTAGTGGTATTAAAGATTATATTGATTTAATGCAAGAAGATATGTTGTCAGGTAATCCGATAACAATCTCGGAATCAGCTTATGACTTTAATTCGATTGTTGACGCAATGTCTCAAGAAGAAAAGGCGGAAATAATCATTAAGAATGGAATTGTAAATGTAAGTTCTGTTCTTGAGTTTTTAGCAAAACAAGCCGATGTAATGGAATCAATAATGGTCCAAAACGAAATCAAAAAAGAATATATAGATTATATAAAACAAATGCCAAGTGAATATGTAGAGGAAATAACCTATGACTATGGAATTAATATGGCTAATAATATATATGTAGATTTTAGACAAACTTCAAACTCAGAGCCAACCCGAACCTCTCTTAGTGCGATTAAAAACATATATAACTCGTTACTAAATGAAACTGAGTATAGTCAATATTCCTCATATATTACAACGCTTTCTCCATCTATGACACAAGCCATTTCTAATGAAGAATATATCAAATCACAATATGATATTTTATCAGGTGGAATAGCGAATGATATGAATGAAATTATGATTGTTGTTAACAAAGATCAACAACTATCAGATTTATTACTTGCCCAACTTGGTTTTTATAGTCAAGAAGAGTTCTTAGATATGGTAACAAATGCTTTTGGTTCAGATGAAAGTAAAGAAAACCTTGGAGATCTTAAACAAGAATTTACCTTTGACGAATTATTAAATCGAACATTCACATGGTATCCAAATGATGTCATTTATGAACGTAACACTAATACTTTTACTAAAAACACATCTCCATTTATTTATCGATACAACAATTCTGATTTCACAAGTGAAGAAAAAAATCAAGGAATTGAGCTAAAGATAGTAGGTATATTACGACCAAAAGAAAATGTGAATTATGGAACATTATCAAGTGGATTCTATTATACTCCAGCTTTACAAGAAGAAATATTAAGAAGAAATACGGAAAGTCTTAAAGAAGATAATAGTGATAATGTAATACAATATTTGATTGATAATAACAAAACCGCTTTTGAAATAAATAAAGATGATATATATAAATCATGTGTCATATCCTACACATATACATATTATTATAAAGGCGAAGAAAAAACTGATAATAGTATTGTCACAGGTAATATAAGTGCCAATATTATGTCAATGATGCAAGGAGGATCAACAGGTAGTCTTACAATCCGTGATTTAGGTGGTTCAACGGTGGCTAATTCAATATCAATCTATCCAGTAAATTTTGATATGAAAGAAAAAGTAATAGATTATCTTAATCAGTGGAACAAAAATGTTGATCTTGTCATAGATGGACAAACGTTAACAAAAGAACAACGAACAAAGATAACTTATACTGATACCCTATCATTAGTTATTTCCATGATAAATACTATGATAAGCGTAATTACCACGGCTCTAGTTGCCTTCACTGCTATTTCTTTAGTTGTATCTACCGTTATGATTGGTATTATAACATATGTTTCGGTTGTGGAAAGAACCAAAGAAATAGGTGTAATCCGTTCACTGGGTGGTCGAAAGAAAGATGTTGCTCATTTATTTAATGCGGAAACATTTATTATAGGTCTAGTATCAGGTTTGTTAGGTATCGGAATTACTTATTTATTATCAATTATTGCTAACATAATAATTGGAAATATAACTGGTATATATACACTTGTATCACTAAAAGTATATCAAGCAGTAATTATGATTGTAATTAGTATACTACTTACTTTGATATCAGGTTTATTCCCATCATCTTCAGCCGCAAAGATGGATCCTGTAAATGCATTGAGAACAGAATAATAAGTCTTTATGTAAAAGTCGAGCTTTTGATTAATTCAAAACTTGACTTTTTTTTGCATATTAATGGAAATTAAAACACCTTTATGATATTATATACCTAATCAGATTAGGTATATAATAAAAAAAATAAAAGGAGTATATATATATGAATCAAAATAGAAAAGAAATCATTCCAATTTTCTTTAGTTGCGATGACAATTACGTGCCATTTCTTGCGGTAACAATAAGATCAATAATTGATAATGCTAATCCAAATAACCAATATGACTTTTATGTATTAAACGCAGGTTTTGCTCAAAAAGGGATAGATGAACTAAAAAAACTAGAACAAGAAAATGTAACAATAACTTTTGTTAATGTTAGTGAAAAAATTAAAGATATTTCCAAAAAACTAGATGAAGTTAGAGATTACTATACTCAAACCATTTTCTATCGTATTTTTATTGCCTCTCTTTTCCCTAATCTTCATAAAGCAATCTACCTAGATTGTGATATTGTGGTTTTATCAGATATTAGCGAGTTTTATCATATCGATATTGAAGATAAAATCCTAGGGGTAATCGTTGACGACGTTGTATCAAATAATGAAGACTTTAAAATATATGTAAAAGAAGCTGTTGGAGTTGAACCTAATAAATATTTTAATTCAGGTGTTCTTCTAATGAACCTAGATGCATACCGTGAAAACAACATAGAAGAATCATTTGTTAAGGTTTTAACGGAGTTTCACTTCTCAAGTGTTGCACCAGACCAAGATTATTTAAATTTCTTCTGTTATAACAAAGTAAAATACATAGATAAATCATGGAATAGAATGCCTGTTGAAGATGATTATGAAGGAGAACTTAATTTAATCCACTATAATATGTTTATGAAACCATGGCGTTATGAAATCAAATATCAAGAATTTTTCTGGGAATATGCTAAAAAGACAGCATATTATGATTGTCTTGTAGATATGAAAGCTAATTATTCTGAAGAAAAGAAAAGATCTGATCTTGAAGGAGTAGCAAGAATGGTTAAACAAGCATATGATATTATTAATTCAAAATATAATCTAAATTCAAAAGTAAAGAGGGATTAAGATGACAAATCAAATAGAAAAGTCACCCGAAAGACTAGAAGTAATACAAAAAATCAAGTTATATGAACGAATGGGTAACGATGCATTTTTTAATGATGTAGAAAACGACCCTCCATCAAGAGTACTAAATCCCGAAGATGTTGATTATCTTGATCGTAAATTTTTAAATCAATTTAAAAACATAGTGGCTAGAATCATTGGAAACAAACTTCGTAAAAAAACGCGTAAATTAAATCAAATAGAAGTAAAAGGTGCAGAAAACTTAGAAGGAGTAACAGGACCAGCCATTATTACAAGTAATCACTTTGCTCATTTTGAAAGTGCTTGTGCAAGTATGGTTGCAAAGTTGTTAAATAAAAAGAAAAGACTATATATAGTTATTCGTGAAGGTAATTACACAATGCCAGGAGCATTCGGATTTCTCTTTAGACATTGTGATACCTTACCTCTTAGTAGTAACATTCATACAATGAAAAACTTTAATGAGGCTTTTTCAAAAGTACTAAAAAAAGGTCATTATATATTAGTATATCCTGAACAATCAATGTGGTGGAATTATCGAAAACCAAGACCACAAAAACCAGGAGCAGCGCGTTTTGCTTGTAAAAATAATGTTCCCATTATTCCATGTTTTGTAACAATGGAAGATTTAGATCAAATTGATGATGATGGATTTAACTTACAAAAATATACAATACATATTATGAAACCAATTTATCCAGACAAAGATAAAACATTGAAAGAAAATGTTGAAGAAATGACAAATTTAAATTATAATTTATGTAAAGCAAAATATGAAGAAGTATATGGAATCAAATTGACATATACAAGTGAAGAATAATGGAAAAATTTTTTAAAGTTCTTTATTTGATGCGCTACTATATTTTATGTATTGTCATTTGTATGTTAGTTTTGATTGGCCTTGATTTATGGCTTATTCCATATAAGTATGATACACCATGGTATTTTATAGTCTTATTTATCGTAATCAGCGTAATTGGTGTAATTATAATTGATGGTATTATTGCGGCAGTTGTTCATCATTTTCCTAAAAAATGGTTTGATCCAAAGCAAAACAAATACAAACTAAAAAAAGGAGAAAAGAAATTCTACGATATAATCAAGATAAGAAAATGGAAAGATAAAATTCCAGAAATAGGCGCATTAACTTGTGACTTTGGAAAAGGAAAAATCGAAAATCCAGATGATTTAGAATATATATATAGTTTTCTAATCGAAATGGGTTATGCTGAATCAATTCATTTTAGTTCATGTATCTTAGGCTTTTTAGTTATCTTTATTATTCCTTTAAAATACTTTTATTTTATTGGTATCCCTGTAGGAATAATTAATATTGGTTTTAACGTTCTTTCTGCTTTCATTCAAAGATATAACCGGCCTAAATTGTTAATGTTGTATGAAAGAAAGGTACGTTCCAAGAATAACAATATTCAAAATATTTAAATATAATATGCAAAAAATCTAATAAAAAAGTGTGTAATAGAGAGGTAACATCTCGAATTAATCTATTACCACTTTTTTTTATTTTTCATTCTACTTATTATTTTTTCGACAATAGGAAAAATCCTTTGACAAAAAAAATAGCGTATGATATAATTAATAATAATATAGGACGAGGAGATGGTAATATGGATCAATTAAGAATAAATTATTGCAACCTAAATGATGGAAGAATCCTTGGAATGTATTCATATCAACTTATTAAAACTCCTAATTATACTTTAATTGATGATGATGTTGAAAAAGCCCTTCGAGAGATAAAGCGTACATTTACCGATTTACTAGTTGAGTTTTATCAAGTCACAAGTCAAACGGATAGTTGTATTGAAATTAATTGGGTAAGTCAACCAGAATCAAACCAATCGTATCATTCTAAAGTCAATATATATATGACAATTCGCATAACAGATATCAATCAAGTAGCCTTAAATAATCGCATACAAGCAGTTGATAGAGTTATAAAGTTTAATTTAGAACAAGCAAAATTCCAAATTGCCTATGTTGATTATCCTCTTGCAAATTATTTGAATAACAATTATGAATTAAATTGTGTAAAAGCAGTTAGAAAAAAAGAAGATTTGTTATACATGCAAAACGGCATTATGAATAGCGTATATGTATATGATGTATATAATGATGTTAGTCCTGAACTTGATAATATAGTAAACATAATGATGAATTCAAGCAATGCTGTAATCTCACTCCAACTTTTTCCAGTAAGATTATTTCAAGAAGAACAATACTACTTTGAAAAAATTGTTAACAATCTATCAAGTTTAGCTAATGGAATATCTATTCCTCAATATGGCTTCATGCGAGATGGACTTGCGGAAGAACCCCTAAAAATGTATAGTTATTATTTGAATCATATAAACCAAGGGTTATTCTTACAAAATCTAACTATTATTGGGTCTACTTTTAATGCAAATAATCTTGCTTCTAAAGTTTTAATCGAATGTACAAGTAAAAATAGCGAAGGTAAGATTCCTCGCTTTGAGATAGTAGATTTACCTAATCAAATTGATGCCGTGAAAAATTACCCATATTTATATCCATGGATAATCAGTGATGTAAATTTAAAAACGCATCGTTTAAACGTAGTATTAGATCGATACAATAGTTATTTATATCGAATTGCTAATTTAGTTACTCCTGATGAAGCAAGCACTATTTTCCGTTTTCCGATTGGAACCAAAAAGATAACGGGAGGAATTGAAATCTTAGATATTGAAAAAAGAACTAAAACATATACTGAAGGTATTTTAAATACATCAGATATAATTTTAGGTCGTTTACAAAATATTATTAATAACGATACAGCAAATCTAGGGTTTAATCTTAAAGATCTAACTAAACATATGCTTGTTGTAGGAACTCCAGGTAGTGGTAAATCAACATTCCTTGTAGGATTAATGGATCGATTATGGAAAGAACATCACATTCCGTTTTTAGTTATCGAACCTGCTAAAACCGAATATCGTTCTTTGATTGATAGTATTGATGAATTACAAATATTCTCTCCAGGTAAAAACAATGTTGCACCATATATATTAAATCCTTTCGTTCCACCCAAAGGAGTGCCACTTGAAGTATATAAATCAATAGTAAAAGCTGCCTTTTCAGTTGCCTTTGAGATGTGGACTCCGCTCGATCAATTGTTTGATGAAACCTTAAACATTTGTTATAGCGATTGTGGATGGCTTGATGAGACAACAATTGAAGATGGTAGAAGAGTATTTACATTATCTGATTTTATTGAAACATATCGCAAAGTTGTCAATAGTAAAGGTTATACAGGTGAATATAAAAAACAAGTAGAAACAGCAGGTGTAATGCGCCTTCAAGGTTTACTTGAACAAAATATCAATATTTTTGATAATATTAATTCAGTATCAATTGAGGATATTTTAACTAAGCCTACGGTTATTGAATTATCAAATGTAAAAGATATTAAACAAAAATCTTTTATTATTGCACTATTACTAAATAACATATATGCTTATGCAGAAGCGAACCTTCGTAATGATGGTCAATTGAAAAATGTAATATTATTAGAAGAAGCCCATGTTCTATTAAGTGGAGATAATGTCTCAACAAATAATGAATCTTCTTCCGCAAACGCACAAGCTGTAAAACTACTAGCTGGAATGCTTGCAGAAATAAGATCTAGAGGTGTAGGAATTGTAATTGCCGATCAATCTTCAAGAAAAGTATCATCGGATGTAATCTCAAATACTAATATAAAAGTAATGTTTAGACTAGTTGAAGCAACGGATAAAGAGATTGTAATGAATTCTACAGTAATGAATAAACCTCAATTTGATCGTCTAGCTAAACTAAGAACTGGACAAGCCCTAGTATATTTTGACAAACTAGATGAAACCGAAGAAATAGAACTTGATGACTATCGTCTAAATCATAATATAACTACAGATTTAAGTGATCAAGCTGTGAAAAGTAGAATGCACTATTGGGATACACGACAAGCATTACTTATACCTTATGAAGAATGTGTATACTTACCAGAATGTAAGCAAAGATGCAATTTTGAAGTAAGAAGCAAAGCAAGAGTAATAGCAGATCGTATATTTAGAAAATACTTTGAAAACTTAAAATCAATTGATGAATTTAAAAAAGTATATTATAAAATAAACACAATTATAGAAAAAGAAACCCTAGAAATATTTGATAAGAGTGTTGTAAATCAAATCAGAAGTTGTGTGAAAGTACATGTATTAAGAAAAACAAGATTTTATACAAACCTTGGCATTACAAGAAAAATGTGTATAAGTACAATTAAATCACTAAATCAAGGAGGTCATCAATAATGAGTAGCTTCTATAAAGAAATAAATGAAAATATTCAAGATAATACATCAGAATTATCTACAGATGATAAGACCAAAGAACTTTTATCGGAACTCAGAGTTGATAATATAGAAGAGTTAACAGAAAATGATCTTAAAGAAACACTAGAATTTATAAGTCAAAATAACCTAGATACAAAAGAAAAGATTGTTGACTTTTTATATGACAATATGTCAAATCAAGATGAACCATCAGTAGATGGCGAGATTCATAAATCTGGAGTTGGCAGAAAAATCTTAATAGGAATGCTTGGTGTAATAAGTTTCACTGGAGGTATGGGACAAGGAATAAAAGATTCTGTTGACCGTAGGCATCAATTTGAAGCCCTTATGCCCCAATATGTTCAAGAACAAACAATATCAGCAGATGACAATCGTTACAATATTAAGGGATTAAATGAATCCATTTTAACGGTGGCACAAAGTAATGAATCAGGATTGATTGATTGGAATGAAGTTCAATTAAGTGATGTCTTGTGTGCGATTAATAGCGGAATAGAAGCTCTTGAACCATTCGCTCCAAAAGGTAATGAATATGAAAATCTAACAGACTCACCAGTTGCTGTTGTGGCCAGCGGCGATGGTCCTGATGGTGATGATCCTTTTTTAACAATGCTAGAAGGATTAGACCAAACATTAACACAAGAAGAACCAATCGCTGAAGAATCAGCAGGAACCGAAATACAAGAAGAACCAATTGTTGAAGAATCAGTAGAAACAGAAACACAAGAAGAACCAATTGTTGAAGAATCAGTAGAAACCGAAACATATGAAGAGCCAATTGTTGAAGAATCAGTAGAAGCAGAAACGTATGAAGAGCCAATCACTGAAGAATCAGTAGAAACAGAAACACAAGAAGAACCAATTGTTGAAGAATCAGTAGAACCCGAAACATACGAAGAACCAATTGTTGAAGAAATAGTAGAAGAAGGATCTTCAGATATTTCAGAAGAATAAAGGTGAAGTTATGAGTATAAATAATTCTAAAAATTTTTTAGCTGATTATTTGAATGAATATGACGAAACACTTGATATTACATATGAAGAGTATAGTCTTGATCAATTAGAGGAGTTTGGGTTCCAAGAAGAACCAATAAAAGGAGAATTTCTTGAAGAACCGCAAAAAGAAATAGATACATTTACGCAAGCAAATATATCTAATGAAATTCAAGATGTTAATGATTATATACCAGAAGCACCTGAAATAGTGACGGCTTCAAATGTTGATATATTTAGGGATGAAGAAACAATCAAAAATATTTTAATTGATTTCAAACAAGATAATTGGAATGATTTATCAATGGCCGAAAGAAAAGAATGTATCGCGAATTTAAAAGAATATATTGAAAAAACAATTGGCCTTGAGAATTGTCCAAGACTAGAGTTTTATAATAGCGAAGACCCAGGTGATTATGCCTATGTTACAGGAGATGGAAGTAAGATTGCTATTAACGAATACAATCTTTGGAATAGTACTGAAGCGGCAGACTCCATATCACATGAATTATGGCATGCATATCAACATCAAAGAGCCAATATGCTAGAAAACGAAATTGACCAAGCATATCGCGATGGTTTTGACAACTATATTTCACCAAACATTGATTTCCAAATGTATCAAGATCAATTTGTGGAAAGTGATGCAAGAGAGTTTGCACAAAGGATAAAAGATTATACTAATAGCCTATAGGAGGATTTAATGGATAATAAAGAAATAGTTTATGATTATCTTCTTAATGAATTACAAGTCAAAGAACAATTAGCAGATATTTTATATGCAAAAATAACGAAATATGAAGACATATATAATAATTTCTTAGAGTGGCTTAATAAAAGAGATTTTAGTGAATTAAGTCCCTTAGTTATCGAGGATTACACTCCTCAACAAATTAGTGAATCATTTCCTCATTTCACAGGAATAGGCGTATTTAATATTTTTGTAGATTTAAGAGATAACAAAGAAAAAACACTAGAAAATATAAAAAATGGATTTCCGAGAAAATAAAAGCTAAAGGAGGTAAAATTTATGGCAATTGCGGAAGTTATTAAATTTGAAGGTCCTAAGGATGCCCTTGTATGGAAAAATCCAGGAAGAGACTATTTAATTAATGGTGATGAAAAATTTAATGTTTTATCACAACTAATCGTAGATGAATTCTATGAAGCAATATTATTTATGAATGGTAATGCGTTAGACTTATTTAAGCCTGGACGTCATACTTTAAACTCTCAAAATATTCCAATGTTAACAGATTTTTATAATAAAATGACAGGTGGAACTCCATTCCCATGTAAAGTTTATTTTATTAATAAAACTAATCAACTAGAATTAAAATGGGGCACAAAAGGTGGAATAACTTTAAATGACCCAATCTACAACATTTTCTTACATGTAGGTTGCTGTGGTACTATGGCTATTCATATCAGCGATTCAAGAAGATTCTTACTTAAATTTGTTGGAAATAAAGATACATTTAATAATGATGATTTACTAGCAAGTTTAAGAGGTATCGTATCATCTCATGTTAAGAATTTTATTTCTAAATTAATGATTCAAGGACATGTAAGTTTCTTTGATATGAATGCTCATATTTATGATGTAGGACTATTAGTTCAAAAAGTATTGAATAATATCGTTGAAGAATATGGTATTACAATTGATTTATTTAATATCGAATCTATCGATGTACCTAAAGATGATTATGAAGAAATCACAAAAGCTAAAGCTTCTGCAACTTCTCGTATGATTCAAGGCTTTACATGGCAAGAAGAACAAATGTATGCAATTCTAGATGATGCCGCAAAAAATGAAGGTACTTCATCAAATATGATGGGTGCTGGAATGGGCCTAGGAATGGGCGTAGGTATGGGTGCTGGAATGGGTCGTGCATTTAGTGATATGACTAGTACTGCCTTTGGTGGTCAACAAAATGGAATGCAATCTAACATACAAGGTGGTGGCATGCAAGCAAATATGCCAAAACCAAGTGCACCAAGCACATCAAACGGAAATGAAAATATAAATGTAAATCAATTCTTTAATCCTCAACAACAAGCACCAGCCCAACAAGGAAATAAGTTCTGTCCTCAATGTGGTGCCCCTGCTCCTGCTAATGCATTATTCTGTTCTCAATGTGGAACTAAAATCCAAGTTGACGTAACTTGTCCAAACTGTAATGCAAAAGTAGAACCAAATGCAATGTTCTGCTCACAATGTGGAACTAAACTAAGATAAAAAGGAGAATGAAAAATGAGTAACGGAAAAAAGACTAGCGCCATATTGATAGGTGCAATATATGCTGTAATATTTGCAGTATTAAATCTTCTTATTTTTGTAATATTTAAACCAGGTAATATCGACAACGATGTTGCTAAACGTAATTTCTGGATAACATATGCATTTCTTGTAATCACATTTATTTTACAAGTCGCATCAATTTTTACATTTGATCGTAAATCAGGATTAAATGCGGTATTTTTTGGTTTACCAATTTTTGTTGTTTCCGCAATCTTCCTTGGAATAGAAGTTGTAGTTGCAGTTATTTTCTTTATTCTTTCCGCATTTAATGTTGCACTTCCAACCACTGTAGTAGTTGTAATTCAAATTTTAATTTTAGCCGCATACATCGTAATTGCTTTACTTTCTTTACTAGTAAAGAATCATATTGTTAAACTTGATGAAAGTATTAAACAAAATGTAACAAATATTCGTAATCTACAAGCTGATGTATTAGTAGCTATGGAAGCATGTGATAATGCTCATGTAAAAGAATTATTAAGAAAGTTTGCTGATGACATAAGGTTCTCTGATCCAATGACAGTGCCAGCAGTTGAAGTATTAGATGTCCAAATACAAACAACCGTTATGGAAATAAAGACTGCTGTTTATGAAGGTAAACTTGATTTAGTAGAAAGCTTAGTAAGAAAAGGATCTTTACAATTAAAAGAAAGAAATTTAAAAATTAGCAATAGCAAGTAGGTGAAAAAATATGGCGTCAACATTTACAGCTCAAAGATGTGAAGACTGTAGTGGAAGCCTAGAATTTGATAAGGTCAGAAAAATATGGTTTTGTCCATATTGTGGAAAAGAATATGAACGTGATTTACATGTAGACAAAGTTCAAATAGATGGTGTTGCCGGAATCAATGATGTTGTCCGTGCAACACTATCTGATATTACTAAATATGATTTTTCTTCTGCACAAAAGAATCTATCTGAATGTGAAAAAGTAAATCCTAATCATGTAGGTACCATAATTAGTAATATTTGTTTTTATTTGTTTAGTGCATCGGTTGCCTCCACAAAAGATGATATGCAAAAATATCTAGCTAAAACTACATATTATAGTAAATTACTTAATGAAGAATATCCAAATGCTGATCAAGATGAAGTAAAAATATATGATTATTGTAATAACCCAGATATATATGCAATATTGTATATCGCGTATAATTCAATTGGCAATCATGAAAGAGAAACATTAATCTATAATTATGTTCAAATTGATCCTATCGTAGAACCACGTATTAATAGAAGTTTATTAACACTATCAATTAAGAAAAATAAACTTGATGATGTAGATAAAATAGTAGATAAAATAAGTTTTATCGATAAGAGATTTACATTAAACGAAATTTTAAAGAAATATCCTGACGGAAAACGCAAAAAAGAAATTATAACTAATTTATTTAATGCGAATGCTTTTACAGATAAAGATGAAAAATTAATTGAATCATATGTAAAAACAACGTCAGATCACAGTGATACTAAATTTTTAGTATTTGCTTGTGCCGCAAACCATAAAATACCTATAAACATAACACAACTTTTAACGGATTCATTAATGCAATGCACTAATCCTGATGAAGCAAAAGAAATTTTTAATTCGCTTTCAACGATTCGTTTAAGTCGAGACGATGTTCAAATTGTACTAGACTATTGTTTATCTAAGAACTGTCCTAACGATGAAGTTGCCATAGCTGGTTTACATTATTTAAAAGAAAGTGATGCATTATATCAAATTGACAAAGATGATATTATTCCTTTTATACAAAATAAAACTTATCCAGTTGATGAATTAGTTTCCATTATCGATGTTATGTTTAGTGAATTTAAAATTCAAACCAAAGATCGAGATGATATTACATCTTTTGTTTTATTACAATATAAAGATACAATGGATAATCGTAAAAAAATAATTGATGTAATTTTAAAATATGTGACCTCAATTACAGTCAAAACAATTGAAGATTATGTTTTAAAAGTAAAAGATGATGGGGAAAACAAACCATTGGTTATAGAACAAATATTTAAAACAGGAACAAATGTTAACTATCTTAATAGTTTACTATCCAAATATTTAGTTGCCTCTGTTGATACAGAAGAAATAAAGCTTAATATAGTTTTATTACTTTTGAAACATAATTTAACTTGCCAGCCTAAAGATTTCACATCTTTTCTATTGAGTTTTAAAAATAAAATACCTTCTAAATTGCTTGAACAATTTAAATCTTACAATGTATCACCTGATTCCAATACCTTAATAATGTATTTTAATCGAGGCATTGCTAATGTCGATAATGAATTTGTTGACTATCTTTTAAGATTTAAAATGTATTCAAATGCTAGATGTATTGAAAATTACATTCTTTATACTAGGGATTATGCATCAAGAAAAGTATCAATTTTTACAAGCTTAATTAAGAATTGTCTTGACAATGATTTTAAATCTGATTTATCAGGATCATATTTAGGAAACACTTTAAAAGGAAATCTTGCTCAAATCTATCTATTATGTAGTAATGATGATGCAGGAACAAAGAAAACGATAATTACCGAATTACTAAATATGATGAAATTATCTAATCCGATGATGGTAAATGGTAAGAGTATTAAATTTAAAAAGTTTATTACAGATAACAAAAATAATATCAGTAAAGATATAGATAACCTTTGCCAAGAATTTGGTGTTTATAAATTATTCTTTTAGAAAGGCAGTGAGTAGATATGACTGAAGAAGAATATAGACAAGAGATGGAAGAAAGGCAGCGCTTAATAAATGAAATAGCGTATGCCCGTAATGAACTAATAAGAGCACAACAAGAAAATCAAGCCCTTAAATATGATTTAGCTGCGTCTCAAGCTGCTGCTATTCAATCAATTAATTTATCAAAAGCTTTAGCAATAAGCTTTATGCCTATTATGAATCAAGTTGCTGTAGAAGTTGATGGGGTAAACCAAATCTTAAATGAAGTAAAATCCGCAATCGAAGATTTAGCTAAACGCTATACATCAATCAAAAACGTAAGTACCGCAACTAAAAACATAACACAATGTGATGATGAATACCAACGTAAATTTAGATTATATGAAAAATTTAGAAAAGTATGTATTGGTTATGTTATCGGTATAGATAATGTAATTATCAGCAATGAATCACTTAGAACAACTCTTGAAAAGAATTATCTAGCAAATAGTGATTACTGGGTAGCTCACTGTATTATGGCTACAATGCTATGGGTTAATGATGAAAAAGAAGCATGTATGCGTGCTCTAAATCAAGCTCTCCAAATAGATGCAAAAAAAAGCACCATTTTCTTTTTGCTTGTTAACTTAAGATTTGGACGAAACGAAGCCGCCAAACAGTGGTATAATCTATATATGGATGATATAGATGTTAATGATATTGGTGAAGAATGGCAATATTTGTTACAAGCATACTTATACAAAGTATTTGGTAATGATCCAGTTTTCGAAGAACGCATTAATAAACAATATGAAGAATTACTTACAGAAACTAAAAAATATTCATTAAATTATGAAAAACAAGTAATTGATCAAGTTAAAGAGTTTGCTGATGCTTTCCCATATAATACCGACAACGAGTATGAATTATTAAAAAAACATTGTAAAAATTATAATAGTCTTATAGCTAACTTAACAGAAGCACAAAAGAATGTAGAACTTGCTAAGTTTTACAATGATATATTTGAAAGTGAGACAAAATCAAAAGATAAACTATCACGTCGTATCGAAGATATACTTTATAATTTAATTAAAGCATATGATACAGAAGAGTATGAAATTATAAAGAAGATTAAATATAATGAATACGTAATAAAAGCAAAAGGAGATATTCAAGCTGCATCAAAAATGTATCGCTTAGAAATGAATCAAGATAGTAAGAAAACACTTCTTGATATAATTTTCAAATTCGCCTTTTCTAATGTTCAATCTAATGTAGATAGTTTAGTTAGAAAATTTGCTATTAATCTTCTACTTGATTTAATTAAAGAAGGATACCTAAAGTATCGCGAATATTATCGTCGTCATGAGATTGATAAACCTACTTTTGTAATCGATGGATGCGAAATAAATGGAAACGAAAATACCATCAATGAATCACGTGAAACAATCAACAAACATTATAAAAAGTTAAAACCAAAAGTTCTATCACGTGATAAAAAACATAAAGGTCTATCAATTGCTTGGGGAATTAGTTTAGCAGTAATGATCGTATCAATGATAATTATGATTTACAATAGTGTAAATAAGAATATATCATTGCCAAGTAAAATAACAATAATAGTGTTCGTTGTAAGTTTACTTTTATTTGGATTATTCTTATTCCTTTCCATTTTAAGACGACGCAAAGTACTTAAAGCTCTAAGGGAACGCCAAATTGAAAGTTTGAAAACTTTAACTTTAGTTATGGATGAATTATCATCATACCATGAAGATTATAGACATGCTGATGAAAAGTATGTAGTATTACAAGAAACATTAGAAAAATTTAGAAAGTAGCGGTGGTAAAAATGAGTAATACACAACAAATAATTAATGAATTAAATTTAACTATTGGTGGTTTTACTGGTAAAGTAAATGTAAAAGTACAAGAAGTCAATCAAGCTACTGCCAAGATTAGAGCTACTGCAGATACTACCCTTGCGGAGATAAAAAGATTCAAAACCGATATGATTGAAAATGAGCAAATGCAAAGTGCTCAAGAAAACGTGTTACGTATTAATCAAATAATCAGAGAAAGATTTTATGATTATGACACAATACGTAAAACCGTCATGGGTGTAGTTAAAGACTTCGACTTAAACCTAGTTCGTAATAAAACAATTGAAGAGTTATCTGAAGAATTATGGATAACAAGTTCTAGATATTGGTTATCATATACCTTAATAGCCTTAAGTGCTTGGATAAATGATAATAAACTACTTGCTGAAAATGCTGCAGCAGAATCTTCACGAGTAAGTGAAAGTAAAACGGCTTTGTTCTTTTGTTTAGCAAACTTTAGATTTGGTCGTATTGAACCTGCAAGAGCGTGGCTTTCCGAATACTTTAGAACTGTTGTACCAGATGATTTAAAAGATGAAGCAGCTATTATGTTACAAGCATATATCAATGGTGTATTTGGTGCTGATGAAAGAACACAAGCAGAAGTGCAAGAAGCCATAGATGGATGGACTAATGAACTAAAGAACAATAAAGAGCTTTCCAAAGAACTTGTTAATATGTATGAAACATATATCAAAAATCTTCGTCCTAACAACACATTAAATACAAGATACTTAAGTAGATATTGTACTAATTATAATGAACTACCAACTTCATATAATGAAGCATTAAAATTTGATTTGCTATTAAGAAAAATAAAAGAAGTTGATGTTGAAAATATTAATCAAACAAGTTCAAATTATAAGAAAAGAATCGATTTAATTTTAAAAGATTTAATTACAAACTATGATGAAGAAGAATTAGAATTAAAACAACAACAAGAATATTTCCAATTAATCATAGATAACAAAGGTAAAGAAGATATCGCAACCCAACAATATAATGAACTATTGAATGTACGTAATCAAAAACAAAATTTTGGAAAGAAATGTCTTCAATGGGCACTATATGCAAATAGTGAGGATATAAATGTTCATGTTCGTAAATTTGGCTTCCAAAATACAAAACCTTGGTTGCTTGATGCAATTCTAAATTGGTCAAAAGAATTTGAGGAAAAGTTCCCTAATAGTTACAATATTAGATTTAATATTGCTGATAAAGTATGGGAAGCAACAAGCAATGGTGAAGACCAAGTAGAACAAATTGCCAGTGTTGAACAAACAGTTGAACAAATGAAAAAGAGTATCGTTTGGGATAAGAAAGTAAAAGGCCGCCTAATATTTGGTATTATTTTTGCTATTTTAGGTGTAGTTCTTCTTATATTACATTCGAACACTCCAGTTACCATTTGTGGAATTGTTGCATTAGTAATAAGTTTAATCTTATTAATAATGTGGTTAGTAAGATTCTTAAATGGTGATAAACGCTATAAGGCTATTCTTAATGCTTCACTTGATACGATTAAAGGATGTATGAGTGAATTAACAGAATATCGTCGTATATACTTAAATAATGTTAATAAAAAAGGCGAACTATTTAGTTTAATAGAACATCTATAGGAGGAAATAAAATGCAAAACGTTAATAATGATATAAAATTAGAAAGTAATGTAGATACATCAAGTGATAATGTAGATACATCTTCAGCAATCGATAATGATATCCTAAGTAATTTTGGTGACATTGAGACTGAAAATGATCTTGCTGAAAAAGAAAAATTGGAAGAATTAAACAAGAAACTCCCATCTTGGAGTATTGAACCTCCTCATACATTTGTAAAATAATGAATCAATTTATACAAATAACCAAACCTAAATATTACCAAGAATGGTTAGTAGTATTTGATAATCTAAAACAAAATGGAATGAATGATGATATATATAATTTATGTGTTAGTGGAACACTAGAAGATAGGAAATTTTCAATTGATAAGTTTAAAAATGAATTAGTAGAAACCATTAATATAGTTCTAAATAAAACGATAAATCGCTTTATTCAAACCAGCAATTTAATGTTTGAACTAAATGATATATGGGGAATTAAAAGAAAACTAATTGAACTTAAAAAAAACTTAAAACAAGTGATGTTTTTTAAACAATTAACTTTTCTTGAAAATAAGTTTATTGAAGAACTAAGCAATTCTTATCTTGACAATATTCATAAATTTTATAATATGTTTTTAGATAAAGTAAAAGAACAAATAGTGGATAATGAAAATCTCTATGAGTTATATTATGTTTTAAAAAAGAATCAATTTTAAAAGTGGGGCTTGCCTATGTCTAATTATAATAATTTAAAAAAAGAACTTCTTACCTACTTAAAAGCAAGAATTCCTTTTATTGTAGTTCAAACAATAGAAAGAGAACGAGTAGAAAGAATGCTAACGGAAATACATAACGAAAATAACATAGATATGGACTTTTATTCAGATTCTAAGCAACTATATAAACCAGATAGTTTGACATCAGGTAAAAATATTGCAAGTGATCCTATCCAATATGCTACGGATAGTTTTAAGAAAAAAAGTTATTCAACCTTAGTAATCTATGATATTAATCATATTTCCAATGACAACTCCTTTAGTCGAGATGTTTTAAATACATTGTATTTAGCAAGAGAAAATCACTGTACAATAATTGCGGTGACAGGAGATGTAGTATGGATGCGATTGATAAATCTTGGTTTAGTTACAACCCTTGATTTTCCTGATGAATTAGAAAGAGCAAATCAATTAATTAGTTTTATAAACCGTTACAAAAACAAATATCCAATTGACTGGACGAAAGAGGATTTGATTTTTGCAACCACAATTTTGAAAGGATTCTCAGAAATGCAAATTGATAACATCTTATCAGCTGAGATAGCTATTAGTGGTGGTCTATATCGTGATAAAATATACAAACTAACAGAACAAAAGAATCGATTATTTGGTTCTATTCCTAATGTTGAGTATATTCAGCTTGATGATACAATAACAGTGGCTGGTTTAGATAATTTAAAAAAATGGTTGAATGATAAAAGAAATGTCTTCTTCGCACCAGATGCTACTTTAAAAAAATATGATTTAACACCACCTAAAGGATTACTCCTTGCTGGTGTTCCGGGCTGTGGCAAATCTTTAACCGCAAAATTGATAAGTCAAGAATGGAAGTTACCACTATTTAAATTTAATTTAGATACAATATATGATAAATGGGTAGGTGAAAGTGAAAGAAAAATGCATGATGCCTTAACATTTATTGATCATATTGCACCTTGTATTTTGTGGGTAGATGAAATTGAAAAAGCCCTCTCATCATCTGATGCAGGTAATGATACTGGTAAAAGAATTGTTTCTCAATTTCTTTTCTGGTTACAAGAATCCAAATCTAAAGTATTTCTTGTCGCAACGGCTAATGATATTTCATTGCTTCCTCCTGAATTATTTAGAAAGGGGCGTTTCTCAGAAATATTCTTTATTGATTTGCCAAATAAAGAAGAACGTAGACAAACTATCTTACATTATTTACAAAAATCACTTCACTATGAAGCAAATCAAACTGAAGTTGAAATACTTGTAAATGCGTCTAATGGTTTTAGTTATGCTGATATTGAAACGGCCATTAAAGAGACAACCCAGTTAATAATCCTAAATCCTAATACAGAAATTAATATAGAATTAATAGTATCTAAATTCAATAGTATTATTCCATTTTATCAAAGCAATCCTGAATTAATAAATAAATGTCGTGAATGGGGCTATAAACGAGCATGTTTAGCTTCATCAGAAAGTGAGGAATAATTTATGTCCAATGAAGATTTGAGGAGTCAATTGAGCCAAATAAGAAGTGAAATTAGTAGAGTTGAACGTGAAAACCAACAAATCCGAAGTGAACTTGGTGCCCTCGCAGCTTCTGCCTCCGCAAACAGTGCTAACTTGATTGGCACTTCTAATAATGCAAGAAATGCTATGGAAAATAGCCGTAATACCATAAACTATTCAAATGAGCAATTAAAGAAAACTTTTAACGTACAATTGCAAATTAAAGAAATGTATTTTATCTTTAAAGATGTAGAAACAGCTAACAAGAAGATTAGAATGTTAAATAACAAACTATATTTTGATTATAAAAATCAAGCAATGGTAAGAAAAATAGTTAGAGCATTTGTTGATAATCTTGAACTTAACTTAGTTAGTGATGAACGTATCTATAAAGCATTAGAAAAAGAGTTTTTACAAGCACCAGATTATTGGCTTGCATATGTTTTACTATCAATAATGTATTGGAAAAACGACAATAAAAAGAAAGCTGATCAATGTCTAGAAGAAGCTCTTAAACGTAATAGTAAATCCACAGCGATTTTCTTTATGCTTTTCTATCTAAAACTATCGAGAGTAGATGTTGCATTAGATTGGTTTTACTACTATAAAGAGTTAGATAAAACCGGAAGTGATAGTAATACATTCTTAATGTTTGTATCAAGTTTACCTAATCGTATTCATGATAAAGAATTCAAGACAAAAGTTGGTGAAGTCTTTGCAGAATATATCGAAGAAGAAGTTGCTCAATGCAAAGAAGAAACGGATACAAATGGTATTATCTCAATAATATATAATTACTTTGTTCAAATAGGCCAGAGTCAATCCTTAAAATATCCTAAATTATCACAATATATTGTAGAAAAACAAGTTTTAGCATCAGTTTTATCAAAAGCTAAAAATAATCAAAAAATATTATCATTTATGGAAGAATTAAATAAAGTACATTTAAATGAACGTAATATATATTTAAGCAAATATATTGATGAGTTAATTTCAATTCCAAGTGAAGCAGAACAAAAAATTATAGATGAAATTCACTATAATGAAGAAATCATTGCAACTATGGAACCATTAAAGAAATTAGATGATAATACAATATTTAAAAGCAATGATTTTAGAAAACTTGCAAAAGAAAATTTCGAAAGAAAAATTACTCATGATGAGTCCAAACTAAACGTAATTAACGAAATCATCAATTGGGTTTATGTAAATAAAAACAATGAAATCAATAGCTTAACAAGATGGAATCTATTTTCTTTAACCCGTCCATACACTAAGGAGGCATATATTGCCTATAAAAATAGCTATCAAAATAGTTATCCTCGTATTTTACATATTTCATCAAATGATTTCCAAATATCAACAAGTTTTAATAATTTACAATATGATTTGAAACAAAAAGATACTTTTATCGAAAACAAAAAAGAACGTTTACTAAAAACCGTCCGTAATGGAGGTCCTATTACTAGTATTTGCTTCGGTGGCGTTTTCTTAATTGCTTCAATAGTTCTTTTTGTGTTATCATTAGCAATGGTAAGTGATAACGGAGGTCCTAGTGTTGGAACCATATTCAAAATTATTGCCTTTCCAGTTTTAGCAGTAGGTATTTTCTTACTAGTTTCTGGATTAGTAAGATTATTAATCAAAAATCCTAAACGTCGTAATGCTATTAAAGAGAATATGGAAAAAGAATCAGCTCGTTTAGATGAAATAATTCGTGAGATGTATAAAGAAATGGCTTCTTATCGTGTTGAGTATCAAGAAGCAGATAAAATTTCACAATATATTAATGAACGTATAGAACAAATGTAATAAATAAAACCTTATGCAAGCATCAATATTGCATAAGGTTTTTATATATACATAAACAATAATGTAAAACAAATATACAAATATAATCTATTTTAAGTTTTAAGCCTTAAAAAGGCCACAAATATAAACTTTTATTAAAAAGATGATAAAATACTAATGATTAGAAAAAAGTGGCAAAAATAAAATATTTATATTTTAAGTCAAAAAAAATAATTTATGATATAATTTTTAGAAAAAGTGAGGTATATCTATGAATATTGCATTTGATAATGATAAATATCTAAAGTTACAGGCAGAAAAAATATCTGAAAGAATAGAAAAGTTCAATAACAAACTATATCTAGAGTTTGGGGGAAAAATATTTGATGATTATCATGCATCACGAGTATTACCAGGTTTTCAGATTGACTCCAAAGTACAAATGCTTTTTGGCATTAAAGATAAAGTAGAAATTGTCATTGCGATATCTGCTCCTGACATTCAAATGGGAAAAATGCGAGGAGACTACGGAATATCTTATGAAGATGAAGTTTTTCGTATGATTGCTTCTTTTAAAAAGATGGATTTATATGTAGGATCAGTTGTTATTACAAAGTATAATAACGAACCATTAGTTCAAAGATTTGTTCGAAAACTAAAATATCAAGGAATACCTGTGTTTTATCATTATCCAATTCCAGGTTATCCTACAGACCCTAATTTAATTGTAAGTAAGAATGGTTTTGGAAAGAATGACTATATTAAAACAACACGTTCACTAATAGTTGTTACTGCTCCTGGTCCAGGTAGTGGTAAAATGGCTACATGTTTGTCACAGTTATACCATGAGTCCCTTCATGGAATTAATGCAGGTTATGCTAAATATGAAACTTTCCCTATTTGGAATCTTACTTTAAAGCATCCGGTTAACCTCGCATATGAAGCAGCTACCGCTGATTTAATGGATGTAAATATGATAGATCCATTTCATTTAAATGCTTATGGTGAAATTGCCATAAACTACAACCGAGATGTAGAAGTATTTCCTGTTGTAGAGGCTTTATTAAGAAAAATTTATGGTACATGCCCTTATAAATCTCCTACAGATATGGGAGTTAATATGGCAGGCTTTTGTATTGTCGATGAAAGTATGGTTGAAAATGCTTGTAAGCAAGAAATTGTAAGACGCTATTATCAAGCTAAATGTAGTGTTAGATTAGGTAAATGTAGTGATCAAGTGGTGGACAAAATAGAACTTATCATGTCACAACTTCCTGTTGATACTTCAATTAGAAAGACCGTTCAAGCAGCTTTAAAGAAGGAAAAAGAAAAAAATGCTTCCGTTCTTGCAATTGAATTACATGATGGAACAATTATCACGGGTAAAGAATCATCTTTGTTTTCGGCCCTATCTGCTGCGTTACTAAATGCTATCAAATATTTATCTGGTGTAAAAGATGAGCTAAAACTGGTTTCTCCAAATATTTTAAAACCAATTCAAAATTTAAAACAGCACATTTTTAAACAAGATACAATAAGATTAAATGCTCAAGATTTACTAACTGCACTTTCTATTAATGCAACTACTAATCCGATTGTGGAAGAAGCATTAAGTAAATTAGTTGAATTATATGGTACTGAAGCTCATTCAACTTCAATGCTTTCTTATGATGATGAAAAAATCTTAAAAAAGCTTAAGATTAATGTTACATCAGAACCGATAATAAAGTATTAAAAGAAGGTGATTAATTGACTAATTGTACATACAATAATTTATATAATTTTGAAGGAAAGGTTCCTTTTTTCAAAGCATTACCTTATTCTTTAGAACATGCTTTCGCAATGCTTATTTCAAACATCACTCCAATATTGTTAATCCTTACCAATCCAGCCATAAATAATAATTCGGAAGTAACCATCAATGCTATCCAAAACTCTTTAATGCTTGCGGGAGTAGGATCGTTAATTCAGATGTTTCCCATCTGGAAAGTTGGTTCAAAACTACCCATTTTTGTTGGAATGAACTTTGTATTTATGTCCGTTATTAATTATATTGGTATAACCTATGGATATAATGCAATTGCCAGTTCGGTTATTGTCGGTTCGATATTTTTTATTATTATTAGTTTGTTAATTCAAAATCTATTTAAGTATATTCCTAAAATATCAAGTAGTATTGTTGTATTTATGATAGGATTATCTTTAATCATTTCCCAAATTGAAACAATACCACTAATGGATAAATCTTTTTATCAAATCCCCAATCTAGCAATACTATTAGTAACGGTTATTACTTTTATTGTTTTCTCATATGGTTTTAAAAGAAAACTTGCAAGTTTTGCCTTAATTATTTCACTTATTTGTGGTGGTATAACATCAATTATTTTTAAAACTTATGATTTTGAAATTATTAAAACTTCAAGTGTAATAACTTATCCCAAAATAATAAGTATAAATAATATGGAATTTAATCCCAACGCAATTATGATGGTATGTATTATGTACTTAGTTACTTTTACGGATGCAGTAGGAGTAGTTGAAATGCTACATTCTGAAACATATGGTCAAGATAAAACCCAACAAATGGTAAATACCAGTATCGGGATAGGAACAATTTCCATTTTATCCGGCTTATTTGGATGTATTCCTTTAACCGCATATTCGATTAATACGGGCATCATAAAAAAGAATAATGTGATAAATCGCTTTGCTTTGTCAATTGGTGCTATACTATTAATAGTCTTAAGTTTTTTTCCAATATTTAGTTCTATCGTCATTGCTCTACCAAATTTAATCATATCACTGATTTCAATTATGATTTTTATAACTATTTTGAATGTTGGAATAAAAATGTTAAGCCAGGTTAAATTAGATTTTAAAAATTTATTTATTATTATCTGTTCAATTATGCTAAGTATTATTCTCATGTTTATTACTAAAATATTTAAGAATATACCTGCTCTAATTGAATCAATTCTTTCTAATAGCATTTTAATAAGTTTTGTTATTAGTATAATACTATATTATTTAATTCCAAATAAAAAAGAAAAGAGAGAAAAAAATGAAAAAGATTAATGAAAAATGTTTTTTAATAGCTTTAGTTTTTTGTTGTATTTTATGTATGTTTGGATGTAAACCTAAAAAAGTAATTGTTACAAATCTAGAGATAAATGAAAACTCACAACTTACAATGGAAGGAACTTCGTTTGATTTATCATTAATTAAGTTAGATGTAACATATAGTAATGGTGAAAAAGAAGTAGTAACAGTTACAAATAGCATGGTTAAGGTTGGTCTCGATCAAATAAGTGTATTTGGCACTCATGATATTACTATAACTTATGAACAAATAGATATTAATGTTAGGATTACGCTACTAGAAAAAGTAAAACTAACTAAGGTTGAACTAACAGATGATGCCATTACTTCATTTAATGAGGGAGAAGTAGACTTAAATCAAGTTTTAATAAAACTTACATATAGTGATCAAACAACCGAGGTAAAAAGTCTATCATCCGATATGATTGTCAGTGGCCTTGATAATGTAAATGAAGTTGGAACACACGACCTAACGATAAAAATTGGTGATGTTGAAACAACTATAACAATTGAAGTAATAGAAGAAATCAAAATAGAAAGTGTAATACTAAGTAATAGCGCTACGACAGAGTTTATTGAAGGTGAATTTGATATAACTAAAGTATTATTAGAAGTAAGTTATTCAAATAATAAAAAAGCTTTAATACCTTTATCAAGTAGTATGATTAAAAGCGGATATATCGATCAATCATCTCCTGCCGTTTATAGTATTGATGTTGAATATAAAGGATTTTCTCTATCAATTGAAATTACAATTAAGGAATCGGAATTGAAGTGGTATACTTTTGAATTAACTACAGTTGAATATGAAGATTGTTATGCTATTACAAGCTATTCAGGTACCAAAGAATTTATCGAAATTCCCGCAATGTATAAAGGCTTACCAGTCAAAGTAATTGGTGAACAAGCTTTCTTTGAAAATAATTACATTGTAGAAGTTACAATTCCTAATACTGTTGTAGAAATTAAAGAAGCTGCTTTTTATCGTTGTTCATCATTAAAGGCTATAATTATTCCTAGTAGTGTAACTAAGGTTGAACCATATGCTTTAAAAGGAATTAAATCTCTTTATTTGGAGGCAGATAGTGTTCCAGAAGATTGGTTTGATTCACAACAAACATATGCACATAAAAATGTAGATCTTTCAACTATTAAACATACTGATGATCATTTATATGAGTATTATATTAATCAAAATAATCAATTAGTTTTAAGTAATTATTATGGAAACGAAAGTAAAATTGTCATTCCTAGCACTATCGATGATCGTAACGTTGAGATTATTGGCGGAGCTTGCTTTAAAGGCTGCATGTCTGTGGAAGAAATGATTATGCCTAACACCGTATTAGAAATTGAACAATATGGTCTTGCGGGATGTGAAAACTTAACAGCGATTACTTTATCTACAAATTTACAAATTTTAGATGAGTATGCAATTAGAGGATGTATTAATCTACAACATATTGATTTACCAAGTACGCTAAAAGAAATAAGAGCTAATGCTTTTAATATGTGCTCAAGTCTTGATGAGATTGTAGTACCAACAGGAGTTACATATATAGGTGATTATGCTTTTTCATGGTGTACGAGTGCAACTAGAGTAGTAATTCCAAATACAGTTGTAACTGTTGCAAATGGAGCATGTTACTCTTGTTCAAAAGCAACCATTTATATCGATTTTGCAAGTGTACCATCAACATGGAGCACTGGCTGGAATCCAAGTAATCGTCCTGTTAAATATCAGGCATAATATGAGAGTAGGAAAATGAAATATATATATCTTGCCAAAAAATACACCCTTGTGGTAGGTGATCGCTTTGAATTATTCTATCGTGGTGTAATCAAACTATTCAATCCGTATCAATACTATATTTTAGTAAAGGCTCCTCTTGGTAATCCCTATCCTAGGTACTACACATGTACGCCTACTAAAAATGACATTGGTACCCATGAATTAACAATCCAATTAATTGATAACGATAATAACATTGTCGATGAAGCACATACAACTTTAGAGGTAGTTAACCCTCAAAAGCCATCACGAAAACTTAATATTTTATGCTTTGGTGATAGTTTAACAGTCAATGGTGTATGGCCAAAAGAAGGATATCGCCGTGTTTGTCTAGAAGGTGGTATACCATGTGGTTTGGGCTTTGGTGATATTTTAAATTTTATGGGTACTTGTATTACTACGGAAGATGATCACAAAATAGGGTATGAAGGATATGGTGGATGGACATGGAAATCATATGTTTCTAATGACCACATAGGGCTTTCATCAAGTGTTTGGATCTATGCAGAACACGACAAAGATGATTCAGATCAACATAGTGTATGGGAATGTAATAACCATTTGTGGATTTTAGAAACCATTGAGAAAGGTAGATTAAAATTTAAACGTGGTCCCAATAATATTAGTATGGTATCTAATTTAGGATCAAAATTCACCCATGTGTCAAACGCTGTTCATCAAAAAGAAATTATTATTGAAAAAAGTGAATTTGAAAAGGTTAATCCTTTTTGGTCAGCTAGCCAAAATGATATTGACTTTAAAGAGTATATTGAAAAAAATAATTTTGATACACCTGATTTAATATATATTCTTCTTACTTGGAACGGTTTATATATACCATATAATCAAGATTTCTCCCACCATCTAGAGCCTGCTCGCAAACTCTTAAGAAATATTCACAAGAACTACCCTAAAGCAAAGATTACGCTTTTAGGAATTCAAATATGTTCTGTTAATGGTGGTATTGCTTCTAACTATGGCGCACATGGTCCATATAGTGATACTTTTGGTACAATATCTAGTGCATTTAATTACAATGCAAAGTTAGAATCCATGTGTTATGAAGATGAGTTTGTTAGTTATGTATCATATGTAGATACAAAAGCACAATTTGATAGTGAATATAATATGCCATCTACATCAGTAAAAGTAAATGCAAGATGCGATAAAACGGAACAAATAGGCACAAATGGTGTACATCCTAATATGGATGGATATCTTCAAATCGGAGATGCTTTTTTTAGAAAATTAATTTTAGATATAAAAGATTTGTAAAATTTAAAATTTTAGTGTAAAATACAAATGGTACAAAGAAAGGAGGTAATTAATATGTTTGATGTAATTGGCATAGTGTTCTTAGTCATACTAGTCATCTTTTTGATAATTGGATTTATCCGTGGTTTTGTTTCACTTGCCTTAGGACTAGCAAAAGGCATAATAGCTATTTTTCTTGCTTCACTTCTTTGTCGTCCAATTGGTATTGCTTTAACTAATTCATCTATGGGAGTAAGTTTAACAAATAAGATTGAAACCTCCTTAGTGGAACTTGATCCAATGTTCAATGAAGTAATATCAAATGAGAATAAACAAGAGTTTATTGAACAAGAGTTAAGTTCAAAACTTCAAGCAACAAAACTTCCTCAAACTATTTGTAAATATGTATCTAATTTGATAGCGGCAAAAGTAGAAATCCCTGAAGGTGAAGAAATCCATTGTGGTAAATTCATTGCCTCAGGAATATCGATGTTTGTTTTAATCATTATTTCATTTGTTGTATTATCGATAGTTCTATTTTTGATTCTATTGATTATTCAAAAACTAGCTAAAAAGATAAACTTAATTCCTATGGTCGGTTTTGTTAATCGCATAACCGGGGCAGCCCTAGGTGTAATCATGTCTTTACTTATTATTTCAATCTTTAGTTATATTTTATCTTTCGCAATGGCTATTCCATGGGGACTTGCGGATACGATAAGAAATACATTAAAGTTAGATGAAGAGCAATTTACTATAGGAAAGTTCTTTTATGAACACAATGTTTTAAAGTGGTTCATAAGTCTAATATTTAAAAAGTAATATGGATAAGCATCTTTGCTTATCCTTTTATAATAATTCATAAACATAATCTAAATTGTAATTAGAAATGCAACAAAAAATATTATCAATTCATTAGATAAT
>JBJEEE010000058.1:0-11985 GCA_051872775.1 Bacilli bacterium | reverse complement strand
AAGGTCTAATTTATCGAGGCGAACGCATTATTAACTGGGACTGTGAAGCTAAGACGGCTCTTTCTAATATAGAAGTTGAATATAAAGATATTGAAGGTGCTTTTTATCATTTTTTATATCCTCTTGTTGATGGGACGGGAAGTTTAGAAATCGCAACAACGCGTCCTGAAACGATGTTTGGTGATTCCGCAATTATGGTTCACCCAAATGATGAAAGATATCAAGCTTATATTGGTAAAGAAGTATATATTCCTGGAACATCGCGTAAGATTCCTGTTATTTCGGATGAATACGTTGATATTGAATTTGGAACTGGGGTCGTAAAAGTAACACCTGCTCACGATCCTAATGACTTTGAAGTAGGTAATCGACATAATTTACCTCGCTACATTTGCATGAATGAAGATGGAACCATGAATCAGATGGCAGGAAAATATGAAGGTCTTGATCGTTTTGCATGCCGTAAGCAACTTGTACAAGATCTTACGGAACTTGGTCTATGTCCAAAAATTGAAAAAATCATCCATTCTGTTGGTCATTCCGAAAGAACAGGCGTTATTGTAGAACCACGTTTATCTAAACAATGGTTTGTAAAAATGGAAGATCTTGCAAAAGATGTTTTAAGTATGCAAGCAAGTGATGAACCAATTGAATTTGTTCCACCTCGTTTTAATAAAACTTTAACTAATTGGTTAAATCCTGAGGATTTACAAGATTGGTGTATCTCACGTCAACTTTGGTGGGGACATCGTATTCCAGCTTGGTATAAAGGCGATGAAGTATACGTCGGTATAGATAATCCTGGTGAGGGATGGCATCAAGATGAAGATGTATTAGATACGTGGTTTTCAAGTGCGTTATGGCCTTTTTCCACTCTTGGTTGGCCCGAAAAAACAGAAGATCTTGAACGATATTTTCCTACTGATTGTTTAGTAACCGGATATGATATTATCTTTTTCTGGGTAGCAAGAATGGCCATTCAATCAAGACATTTTATGAAACAACGTCCATTCAAAAAGTGCTTTATCCATGGTTTAATTCGTGATGAACAAGGACGAAAGATGAGTAAATCACTTGGTAATGGTGTTGATCCATTTGATTTGATTGAGAAATATGGTTGTGACGCAATGCGTTATTTCTTAACAACAAATGCAACTCCTGGTCAAGACTTACGCTATTCTGATGAAAAGATGGCTTCATCATGGAACTATATCAATAAAATATGGAATATTTCCCGTTATATTTTAAGTAATTTGCAAACATGTGGATATCAAAATGAACCAATTGATTATGAAAATCTTTTAACAATTGATAAATGGATTCTAAATAAAATGAATAATTTAATCATTAATGTAAATGCACAATATGATAATTTCGAATTAGGTGAAGTTGCTAAATGGATTTACAATTTTACTTGGGACGATTTAGCAAGTTGGTACCTTGAATTAACAAAAGTTGTCTTTGCAAATGAGAGTAAAGAACATCAAATTAATACTTGTGCCGTATTACAAGAAGTCCTTACAAATGTATTAAAACTACTTCATCCATTTATGCCATTTGTTACCGAAGAAATTTACCAAAACTTCTATGAAGGTTCCATTATGGTTAGTACTTGGCCAGAACCAGCTAATAAAAATATATTTAAAGAAGCAAATCAATTAGGTGATTTATTAGACATTATTACCGCTGTTCGTAACATTCGTAATGAAAAGAATGTACCAATGAGTAAAAAAATCAATATTGGAATAGAAACAAATGATGGTTTAAGAAGTTTCTTACAAAAGCACGAAAAATATCTAATGCGTTTTTGTAATCCTGATCAATTATTATTTAATGAATCAATTGAATCTAACGACTCTATTAGTATTGTTTTAACAAACTCCAAAGTAATCATTCCAATGAAAGAGTTAATTAATATTGAAGAAGAACTAAAACGATTAACTAATTTAAAAGTTAAATTAGAACAAGAAGTTGCTCGCTGTCAAAATATGTTAAATAATCCTAATTTCGTATCTAAAGCTCCTGCAAGTAAGATCGAAGCGGAAAAAACAAAACTTAATGATTATCAAAATCAATTGAAAGAAGTAGTTATTCTTCTTTCGAAGTTAAAATAATTATGAATAGATTTAATGATATTAATTCCTTTATTAATTGGGTTGAAAAGCAAAAGCGATTTAGTCCAAAAGTTTCTTTAGATAAAATGAAATTTTATTGTTCATTGTTTGATCATCCAGAACAAAAGTTTAAGGCAATTCATGTAACGGGGACTAATGGTAAAGGAAGTGTTGTAGCTTTCCTTAGATCAATTTTAATGACAGCAGGGCTCAATGTTGGTACATTTACTTCACCATATATAACCTATTTTAATGAACGTATTCAATATAATGGTACATATATCAGTGATGAAGATTTATTAAAATATGCTAATCGGATTATTGATCAATATAATATAATTGAAAACAGTGAATATGAACTACCTACATTTTTTGAATTTATTACATTGCTATGTTTTCTTTATTTTGCGGAACTTAAAACAATGGATTTAGCCATAATTGAGGTAGGTATGGGGGGAAGACTTGATGCAACAAATGTTGTTAACAGTATCATTGCTGTTATTACCAATGTTTCCCTTGAGCACACCCAAATATTAGGTGACACAACGATGAAAATTACTAATGAAAAACTTGGAATTGTTCGTAATGGTGTACCTCTTATTTGTGGGATTAAAGATGAATCACTTCAAGAATTTGTCAAAGAAGAATGTCAAAAACGAAGTAGTAAAGTTTACCTAACCGCTCCTAGAGCCATCGAAATAAAAAAAATGGATATCTATGGGTCTGAATTTACTCTAGAAGGGTATGAAAATACATTTAAAATCGCTCTTCCTGGTTTTCATCAGATTGAAAATGCACAAGTTGCCATCACTGTTATCGAAGTATTAAATCAAATAATTAAAAATAATAAATGGAATTTTCCTATATCAAACGTAATATTAAGTGAAGGTCTATCAAAAGCAATTTGGCGAGGAAGATTTGACATTATTTCATCTGACCCCTTAATCGTTACGGATGGGGCACATAATATTGATGGTATTACGCGGATATGTGAATTCATCAAACAATTAAATTATCCATATAAAAGAGCAGTTATCGCGATTTCTAAAGATAAAGACAAAGACCAAATGATTAATTTGCTTGATCAAACATTTGATGAAATTATTTTTACCAAATATTCATATTCAAGAAGTGCAGAAGCAAATGAATTATTTATGTATAGTCATAATCCTGATAAAAAATATTTCGCAACACTTGAAGAAGTCAATAAATATGTTTATGCACATCAAGTTCCATTTACAATTTATATGGGAAGTTTATATCTTGTAACAGATGTATTAAAAGCAAATCGAATGGTTAAGTAGACCATTCGATTTTATTATATAGAAAGGAATTTAAAAAATGTTACGTGAAGTACCAACCTTTGAACAACCACGCGAAAAAGCTTTAAAATATGGGATAAAATCATTGAGTAATAGTGAACTCTTAGCTATCATACTAAGAACTGGGACTAAAGATAAAAATGTACTTAAACTTTCGCATGACCTTTTAAATAATTTAAGTTCGTTACATGATTTATTAGAAATATCTATTCCGGAATTAACCGCCTTTAATGGTATCGGCATTACTAAAGCAATCACACTTTTAGCTAGTATTGAGTTAGGTAATCGAATTGTTTCTGAAAGTAATAATACTAAGATAATTATTAATGCAGAAGATGTATATAACACTATGAAATCAAAAGTTCAGGGGTTAAAAGAAGAAGTTTTATATGGCATTTATTTAAATTCCAAAAGTAAAATTGTTGCAATAAAAGAATTAACGAAGGGTAACCTAAATTCAACCATAATAGATGGTAAACTAGTGTTTAAATGGGCATATAAACTATCTACACCCGCGATTATTCTTGTCCATAATCATCCAAGTGGTGATCCACATCCAAGTATTCAGGATCTAAAATATACGGAAATTATTATCAAGCAAGCAAGTATTGCAGGGTTTGTAATTTTAGATCATATCATTATTGGTACAGATTATTATAGTATGAAAAAAAATGAAAAATTTTTTAAAATGTTCTAATTAACTTATTTTATTCATAATATATTATGGTGATTAATGTGCAAAATGAATATGATAATAACCATAATCCAACTATATTAGAAGATGAATATGAAACAAAAAAAATAAAGGTACAAAAGAAAGCAAAAGAAAAAAAACTAAAAATACTTGATCGAATTTTCATTAAGATTTTTCTAAGTTCACTTCTTTTACTTAGTTTGGTTTTAGCAAATAAATATGCCCAAAATAAGGTAGATTATTTGATGAATCAAAACATAAATTTTATTAAAATAGGTAATCTTTTTAGTGGTAGTTTGGGATTTGTATTACCGAATGAAAATGATATAACCGTATATTCTAGATTTAGTTATGATTGTGTTGTTTATGATGAAGAAACAAAAATCAATCATGTTTACTTATTTACAACAGATGCGATAAAACCTCTGACAAGTGGAATTGTCACTAAAATTGTTAAAAATAAAGATCATAGTTATAATGTTTATATTACCGATAGTTCGAATATTACCTATGGATATTTAAATCTACAAAATTTTGATTATCATATTTATAGTTTTGTTACAAATGAAATGATAATAGGGAAAGCAAAATACAATGAAAACGAAAACTTGTTTTGTTTTGATCTAACAATAGAAGAAAAAGGAGTATATCATGATTATTATGAAAAATCCTCAGATTAAAATTCATTATTCATTAATTGCTTTATTGATTTTAGCATGTTTTATTGGTAAGATATCGACAGCTTTAGCAATGCTGGTAATACTTTTCATTCATGAATTAGGCCATCTGATTTTTCTACAGCTATTTAAAGTTAAAATCAATAAAATTACGTTTAGTATGATTGGTGGTATGATGGATGTAAATCTAGAACAACTCAAAGGTTGGCAAAAACTATTAATATTTCGCTGGCGGCATAGGGGCTAATTTTACTTTATTTATTGTTTTTCTATTATTAAATATACATCAAAAATATATTGAACTTTTTCGTTTCAATAACTTTATGTTTGTTTTTAACGCTTTAATTCTTTATCCCCTCGATGGCTATAATATTATTTATACATTATTATCTTTTATTTATGAAGATGAATTTATTTATGATATATTAAAATATCTTTCTTTAATTAATTTTGTATTAATATTAATTATTACTTTAATCTTTAAAAGTATTATTCTTGGTATTATTTTGATTATTCTTATTTATAAATATATTAAAAATAAGCAAAATCATCAATTATTATCACTAAAAAACAAACAAATTTGGACTAAATACTTTTATTTTTTTCGAAAATAGTATATAATAGTTATGGTGAAGAATATGAGTAAGAAGAATTATATTATTATATTAAGTGTTTTAGTAGTAATTCTAGGTATTGTTATTGTACTAACAATTGTAAATAAAAAAAGCGATGATCCCGAAGTAGTTTTTGGTCCTGAAGCCTTAGAATATCAAAAAATATATGATTTAAGTTTAATTGAAGACGATGATGAAAACTATTATATTATTAAAGGATTAACTTCAAGTAGTGGTGTTTCTTTACGGTATATTGAATTTCCATCAACTATCGATGGCATTAAACTAAAAAAAATTATTACTAATGATAATAAATTCGCTGATTATCACAACATTCAAACGATTGTAATTCCCCAATATATTGAGTATATTGGTACAGATAAAAATGCAACAGGTATTGGTAATTGTTTCTTTGAAAATGCATCAAATTTAACTTCAATCGAAGTAGATAAAAATAACGAATATTTTAGTTCCGATGATGGAGTTTTATTTAATAAAGATAAATCCATCTTACTTAGATTTCCCATGGATAAAATGGTTAGTAAGAATACCTTTGAAATAAGTAATACGGTTGTAACAATTGGCGAAAAGGCATTTTTAAATGTGTCCAGTTTAAAACATATTTCAATAGGAGATAAAGTTGAAACAATCGAAGCCAATGCTTTTGATGGTTGTACAAATTTAGAAGAAGTAAAATTTTCCGAGAATTCATCTTTGAAAGAAATTAAAGCATTTAGTTTTCAAAAAAATCATAATTTAACAGAGGTTAATCTTCCCGATGGTTTAGTTACTTTAGGTACCGGTGCTTTTTATAATTGTACAAACCTAAACTCACTTTTTGTCCCTTCAAGTGTCGTTAATTTTGGTTTAGATATTTGTCGCTTATGTAGTAGTAATCTTTTGATTTATACAACTGCAGATAATTATGAATTCTTAGTAACCCAAGCTGATCGCTTCAATAATAATGATTTTGCAAGTCATATCAAGGTGAAATAATAAATAAAACAATCAAATAATACAAATTATGGTATTATTTGGTTGCTTTTTTTTCCTTAGGATGGTATAATTTAAAAATGTAATTCAAAAAATAAAAAAAAGGAGATAAAAAATGAGCAAATTTGTATATTTATTCAGCGAAGGCGATAAATCAATGCGTAATCTTCTTGGTGGTAAAGGTGCAAACCTTGCGGAAATGACTAAAATTGGTCTTCCTGTTCCTCAAGGCTTTACGATTACAACTGAAGCATGTACAAAATATTACGATGATGGAAAAGTTCTAGCTGATGAAGTAGTAGATCAAATTTATACTGCTTTACACAAAGTTGAAGAAATCAACAACAAAAAATTTGGCGATAACGCAAATCCATTACTTGTTTCTGTAAGAAGTGGCGCCCGTGCATCAATGCCTGGTATGATGGATACAATCCTTAACTTAGGTTTAAATGATGTTGCGGTTGAAGGCTTAGCAAAACTAACATCTAATCCACGTTTTGCCTATGACTCATATCGTCGTTTTATTCAAATGTTTGCTGATGTTGTTATGGAAATTGACAAAGCAAATTTTGAAGCTTTAATGGATGCATTAAAAGAAGCAAAAGGTGTTAAATTAGATACTGAACTTGATGCTGATGATTTAAAGAAATTAGTAGGACAATTTAAAGTAAAATATGAAGAAATTAAGGGTGAACCTTTCCCTCAAGATCCAAAAGTACAATTATTAGAAGCTGTTAAAGCTGTATTCCGTTCTTGGGATAACCCACGTGCTAACGTTTATCGTCGTTTAAATGGTATTCCTTATTCTTGGGGAACTGCTGTAAACGTTCAAACAATGGTATTTGGTAATATGGGAGATGATTCTGGTACTGGTGTTGCTTTCTCTCGTAATCCAGCGACTGGTGAAAATGTATTATATGGAGAATATCTATTTAATGCTCAAGGTGAAGACGTTGTTGCAGGTATTAGAACTCCTCATCCAATTGCCCATTTACAAGAAGATAATCCTTCTCTATATGAAGAATTTAAGAAAGTAACTAAGATTCTAGAAACACATTATCGCGATATGCAAGACATGGAATTTACTATTGAAAGAGGTAAATTATTCATGTTACAAACAAGAAATGGTAAACGTACTGCTCAAGCAGCATTAAAAATAGCTATTGATATGGTTAAAGAAGGTTTAATTACTGAACAAGAAGCTGTATTAATGGTTGAACCTAAATCTTTAGATGCTCTTTTACATAAAGGCTTTGATCAAAAGGCATTAAAAGAAGCACATCCTATTACTAAAGGATTAAACGCTTCTCCTGGTGCAGCTTGTGGTCAAGTTGTATTTAGTGCTGAACGTGCAAAAGAATGCAAAGCTAATGGAATGAAAGTCGTTCTTGTTAGACTTGAAACTTCTCCAGAAGATATCGAAGGTATGATTGCTTCTCAAGGTATCTTAACTGGTCGTGGTGGTATGACAAGTCATGCAGCCGTTGTTGCTCGTGGTATGGGTACTTGCTGTGTTGCTGGTGCTGGTGAAATCAGAGTAAATGAAGAAGAAAAATGGTTTGAAGTTGGTGGCAAACGCTATAATGAATTAGACTGGATTTCTATCGATGGAAATACAGGTTATGTTTATGGTGAAGCTATTCCTACAGTTGATGCAACTGTATCAGGTGATTTTGCTACTTTAATGGAATGGGCTGATAAATATCGTGCTTTACATGTAAGAACAAATGCTGATAACCCAAGAGATGCAAAAGTTGCTTATGACTTTGGTGCTGAAGGTGTTGGTCTTTGTCGTACTGAACATATGTTCTTTGATGCCGACCGTATTCCTGCTGTTCGTGAAATGATCGTTTCTGATACAGAAGAAGGCCGTCGTAAAGCTTTAGCAAAACTATTACCAATGCAACGTGCTGACTTCATTGGCATTTATAAAGCTATGAAAGGTCATAGTGTAACAATTCGTTACTTAGACCCTCCTCTACATGAATTCTTACCTCATACTGATGAAGAAATCGCCGAACTTGCAAAAGATATGGGATTAACATTTGAAAAACTTAAAGCAACAGTTGAAAGTTTACATGAATTTAACCCTATGCTTGGACATCGTGGATGTCGTCTATCAATCACTTATCCTGAAATTGCGGAAATGCAAACAAGAGCTGTTATTGAAGCTGCAATTGAAGTAAATAAAGAAGGATTAGGTGTTACACCAGAAATTATGATTCCTCTTGTTGGTGATGTAAAAGAATTAAAATATGTACGTGATGTTGTTGTTACAACAGCAGAACAAGTAATTGCAGAAAAAGGCGTTAAACTTCAATATAAGATTGGTACTATGATTGAAGTACCTCGTGCCGCTCTTACTGCTGATGAAATTGCCGAATATGCTGAATTCTTCAGTTTTGGAACAAATGACCTAACTCAAATGACATTTGGTTTCAGCCGTGATGATGCCGGTAAATTCTTAGAAGAATACTATGAACGTAAGATTTTTGAAAGTGATCCATTTGCACATATTGACCAAAAAGGCGTTGGAAAACTTATGAAAATGGCTGCAGAACTTGGACGTTCAGTTCGCCCTAACTTACATCTTGGTATTTGTGGTGAACATGGCGGTGACCCTGAAACAATCGAATTCTGTCATAATATTGGCTTAGATTATGTTTCTTGTTCTCCATATCGTGTGCCAATTGCTCGTTTAGCAGCTGCACATGCTAATATCCGTAATCCGAGGGCGACCAAATAAGGTCAAAAACGACTTAAAAACTCATATTTTATACTAAAACAAGCAAAAAGCAGTCATTCTTGAGAAAGAGCGACTGCTTTTTTTCTCCTCCAAGTCTCGCAAAAACCGAAAAATAGACCTCTAAATCGGGGGTGGCCAATAAAAATGAACACTTTCCCGTATCTACGGATATGGGTAAAAGAGGGCGATAAAATGGAGTGTTTTTATGGTAAAATATAAGTTAATTATCGAATACTATCAAAAAGGTAACAACAATAGTCAAATTGCAACGCTTTGCGGTTGCTCTCGAACTGTTGTGTGGGAAGTCTTAAATAGGTTTAATAAAATCGAAACTATATTTGCTGATATTCAAAGAATGAGCGAGGAAGAGCTTCGAATTGCAATGCTTTCGCGCGGTTAGAATAGTAATAAAATTCGTAAATACTCTCGATAGGTGTCCGAAGTCTACGGTTTTGTTCACATATTACTTTAATAGGCGAACAAAATTCTGCGAGATAATTCACCTATCGGGAGGCAATGAATTGGATATTTTTCGGGTTTCATTTATAGGTCACAGAGTGGTGGACGAGTACCGACAAGTCGAAGAAGAACTTGACGATGTAATCGAATTGCTGCACCGTAAATATGGATTTATTGACTTTAACGTGGGACGAAACGGCGATTTTGACGAACTTGCCACACAAGCCGTCAGACGATTCCAAAGAGAATAGGAGGAGTGGTGCGAACTTACGCTTGTTGAACCATATCCCGTGGCGAACTTGGATATTATAGAGAAGTCTTATGATAGCGTTATTATCCCGACCGATAGGAAGTGCCATTACAAAGCGGCGATAGGGGAACGTAACAAATGGCTTGCCGAGAACTGCGATATGATGATCGTCTATATCAAGCGTGATTATGGCGGTGCGTATAAATGTTATAAGCACGCACAGGAACTCGGTGTTCAGATTATGAACATAGCGGATAACATAAAAATCAGGAGTGTTAAACGGTTGACAGCAAGCGATTCGACTTTTCGTTTATGGAGCAAAATGGATTGAAAAAATCGGAAAAATATGCTATAATATAAGTAACTAACGAAAAGGAGGAACGCTGAAATGCGGACTGCTATTAACAAAAAAAGAATAGTTCTATATGCCGTATGCGCGTTTTTCTTTTGTTTAGCGGGCGTATTTCAGGCGGTAGATTCGAGCCTTCCTGTTTTTTGGCACGCTTTGTTTGCTTTGTTGGCGCACACGATACTGATTTCTCTCGTGGTCGCGTGGGGCGTTTCTCTTATACATAGAATGGTGCGGAAAGATCTGCGTGCATATTTCCTTACGGTTGCCGTGCTGATTTTGTTTTTCCTTGTGGTGCGAATGATAAGGTACGGACTGACAAAGGACACAGACGCCCTTTCGCGCTATCTTTGGTACGCATACTACGTTCCGCGAATGTTTATTCCGCCGACGATTTTGCTTGCGGCGTTCAGCATAGAGAGCAAAAAGGGCCAACCGCTCGCAAAAGCGTGGTATTTTTTATATTTGCCCGCCGTGATATTGCTTCTTCTGATATTCACAAACGACGCACACGAATGGGCGTTCGCTTTGAACTTCGAGAACGGTTTTTCCTACGAGCATAGAACCGTATATTATATCACGCTCGCGTGGGAGATTGCCGTAACGTTTACAAGCCTTATCGTGCTGATTTTGAACTGCGGCATATCGGCGTGCAGGCGTAAAACGTGGATACCCGTAACCGTTTTATTGTGTGCGTGGCTGTTTCCACCGTATGCTTTTTGACGGATACGCCGGCGTTCAAAATTCCGGAACTGTTGTGCTTTACCTGTATCGTAATGATAGAAAGTTGTATCGCCATAGGTTTGATTCCGTCCAACGATGAATACGAAAATTACTTCTATCGTTCGGTATATTCGGCGGTTATCACGGATGAAAATTTTAACGTGATTTATAACTCCGAAAAGTCTGTTTTTACGGATAAAATCCTGCTCGGTCGTGCGGCAAAAAGCCCCGTAATGATAGATGAAAATACACGGCTTTCAGCAGAAAAAATACACGGCGGATATATTTTCAGAATCGAAGATTTATCCAAGGTCAACGAGATAAACGCAGCACTTTCCGAAACCAACGAAAGACTGTCCGAAGAAAATTATATCATCGAAGCGGAGAACGAACTCAAAGAGCAAAAAGCGCAGATTGCAGAGCAAAACAAACTGTACGCAAAGATGGATGAAGTTACCTGCGAAGAACTGAAACGCCTTGATGCGCTTTTGTCGGATATGTACCACAAAACGCAGTTAAACAGCACGGAATATATAGATAAAATGCGTTTTGCGTGCATTTTGGCGGCTTATATCAAACGCAGAAGCAACCTTGTTATGCTTGCCGAAAAGCAGGAAAATATAGACGTGGGCGAACTGTCGCTTGCGATAAAAGAATCGCTTGGGTTTCTTTCGCTTACGGGTGCGGAATGCACTTTCGATTGCGCCGTTTCGGGTAAAATCTACGACAAAAACGCAGGTGTTTTCTATGACTTTTTCCAAGCCTGCATTGCAAATTACGAGGGACTACCGAGCGCCGTTATCGTTCGTCTTTCGAGGCGTGGCGATAATCTCGTTTTGCGTATCGAATGCGACAATAAAGCGGAAGAAATTCCGGAGAAAATAAAGTCGAAATTTGAGAAATACAACGTAACAATTCAAACGGACGACGAAGAAGTTTATTACTCGCTTACTTTGCCCGAAGGGGGTGCTGTATGAGATTTATAGACGCACCGTTATACGTAAGACAGATGATTGTCGTTTCGTTTATTTTCACGTTCGTTCT
>JBJEEE010000057.1:0-2782 GCA_051872775.1 Bacilli bacterium | reverse complement strand
TTTCCAACATTGGGACGTCCAATAATCGCTACAAAACCTGATTTAAATTTATTTGACATATAAATCCTCTTCTTTAAATGCAAATGGCAACAAATCACTTACTTTTATTGATTTTGCCCTCTTATCAAGGTTTATTAATGTAACAACTGCATCTTTATTCATAAGTTCAATAATAACTTGACGACATGCTCCACATGGATACAAAAAATCATCATTTTTTCCCATAATTACAAGTTCTACAATATCATCAGCCCGATAACCATTTGCATAGGCACTAAATAAAGCGGTACGTTCAGCACAATTAGATAAGCCGTATGAAGCATTTTCCACATTAGTACCTAAAAAATATTGTTCATTTTTTAATATAACAACAGCTCCAACTTGAAAATGCGAATATTTAGCATAAGAATTATTATATGCTTGGAGTGCTAATTCATATTTAGTATCAAAATTCATTTTATTACCTCATTATTTTAAGTTTATTTAAGATTTCATCTTGAAGAGCAAACATCACTTGTTCATCTTCTTCGGTTTGGTGATCATACCCTAAAGCATGTAAAGCTCCATGAGTAACTAAGAAACTAAATTCACGTAGTTTGGAGTGTCCATACTCCTTTGCTTGCTCAACGACTTTTTCCCAAGATATGAAGATATCACCTAATTCTTCAGGTATATTTTGATCAGGTTCTGCATCAATTAAAGCAAAAGTTATAACATCAGTAGGACGATCAATACCTCGATATTCTTTATTAATACGATGAATTTCTTCATTATCAACTATTATATAACTTAGATAGTGTTTCCCTTTTATTTTTAATTTTCTAGATACTTCATGTAGTATTCTTTTAACTGTTTTTTTTACATTTAAATCGGATAATTTGTCGATTGCACCATCAATGTTAGACTTAATCATGCGTAGCCTCCTCATATCTCGCTATTATTTTTGAAACTAGGGGATTTCGCATTACATCAAAACGTGTAAATGTGACTATTGCCACACCTTTAATATCCCTAAGAATCTTTGTTGCTTCAATTAATCCAGACTTTTCTTTATAAGATAAATCTATTTGGGTAACATCCCCTGTAACAATCATTTTAGAATTAAATCCTAATCGCGTTACAAACATTTTCATTTGATTGGTCGTTGTATTTTGGGCTTCATCAAGGATAATAACCGCATTATCAAGGGTACGACCTCGCATATAGGCAAGTGGTGCAATTTCAATAATACCTTTTTCAAGATATTTTTCCGTTTGTTCATAGCCTATAAACTCGTGAAGAGCATCATATATCGGTATTAAATAAGGATCTACTTTTTCCTTTAAATCACCTGGTAAAAAGCCAAGTTTTTCTCCTGCTTCAACAACAGGACGTGTAATTATAATCTTTTTTACTTGATTTTTCTTTAATAAACTAATTGCATAAGCAACCGCAAGATATGTCTTTCCACTTCCAGCCGAACCTTTTGAAAAAATTATACTGTTTTTTTGCATTGCTTCTAGATAAATCATTTGATTAATTGTTTTCGGATAGATAGTTTGGCCATCTCTAGTATGGAGAATAATCTTTTTATTAGCATAGAAATTATAGATTCCTTGATGAGTTAAAGCATAGTCAGAACTAACCTTAAAGCTCTCTATTATATAAACAAGATCTCGCTCTTGATATTCAATGCCATCACAAGAAAGATGATAAAGGGTCTCAATAATAGCTTTAAGTAGGGGTTCTAAACGATGACTTTCTTCATTATCTTGCATAATTAGGGTGTTATTAATATGACTAATTTCAATGCCTAATTCTTCTTCTAATATGTTAATATTTTTATTTAAAGGACCAATAAAGTTCTTTTCTGCTTCTTGGTTGTCAAAACTCCATAATGTAAATGTCGACAAAAATATCACTCCTTTTTAATTATTATACCACATTATAAAAAAAATAACATCTAAAAAACAAATAAACCCTTTGACTAGGGTTTATTAACGTGCATATTCTATCAATTCATATTTGGAAAAATGTTCAAAATTAGATAGGAAAGTACATTTATCAAAAGAAAACTTTAATTGATGAACATAGGATGGTACAACTGTCATACGATTTTTTTCATTATACAAAAAGACATTAACCGCTTCTTCATATTCGCCTTTAAGGGGGGTTCTTGAATTAATAAGTAGAGTAAGTTCATTTGTAACAATTATCAAATCAACCATTTCCTTTAAATCTCCTTGATTTATTACCCCTCTTAGATTTACATCTACACCTATTCCACTTTCTTTCAACATAAAATAGCAAAACACTGATATCCATAGATTTGGTTGTTCAAATACATCTTTAGTTTTTACCGAATAAAAGTGAACAATAATGAATTCTCGTTTATAAAGAATCTTTTTAATTAACTTAAGTTGTAAGTATTCCTTTAGCAATTCAAAAAGAATTTTAACTTGACTAAGTTCTAAATCAACAATTGTAACAATCATAGTAGTATCTTTAAAATAAGTAATTTTACGATTTCCTATAATTTTGTTAATAAATTCATACCATTTAAAAGGATATTTGGTTCCTAGTTCATAGCATTTCTTCATAAAATCTAGTTCTAATTGTGAATAATCATAGTAATTGACATTGAATGTTGAACTAACCAAGTAATTCATTATTATCACCTAATCAAATATATGATTAAAGTACACAAATAATAACCTCAAAACTAAAAAAACCTATAATTATTATAACTAGGTTCTTTAAAATCAGTTGGGGTTTTCAAAAAAGCTATAGAATTAGTTGGGGT
>JBJEEE010000056.1:0-12051 GCA_051872775.1 Bacilli bacterium | reverse complement strand
TATAAGTTTATAGAAAAATCATTTTGTTGCTACGATTGTAATATACTGAAATAGATAAATAAATTATTATAAATTGATTTGTTATTAAACTCTAATTTAGAGATTTAATAATATATGAATTTATTCAATGGAGTTTATTTATATAACACTATCAAAAAAATAGATAATTAAGGAGAAAAAAATGACAAACGTTAAAAAAAATGAAAAAGGTTTTACATTGACAGAATTAATTATTGTAATCGTTATTATTGGTGTTTTAGCGGCAGTATTAATTCCTTCACTTACTTCTTACATCAGTAAAGCAAAAGAATCAGCAGCTATTTCTGATGCACAAACAATTCTTGAAGAATATAAGGCAGATCTTATTGATAAAGGTGAAACTGATAAATATGTAGAAGTTGTTAATACAACAAATATTATTGTTGTAAGTGGAGATTATTGTGTACTATTTGTAAATGGAGCATATAATAAAGTAGCAAAAACTAGTTTAGCAGCAGCTGCCACATCATTATTGGGTGCCTCATATCCAGCTCATTATACATTAAAATTGGATGGAACAACATTTACTTGGACCCAAGTGTCTGCAGGGTCTGCAGCTTAAAACAGTAGGCATAAAAAAATTGGATATTGAATATGAAAAAGATGAAACAAAACAAAGGTTTTACTTTAACTGAACTGATAATTGTAATTGTTATCATTGGTATTTTAGCGGCTGTTTTGATTCCATCATTAACTAGTTATGTCAAAAAAGCAAAAATATCAAATCAAGTATCTAACGCAACAAATATGAGTAAAGAACTTGCTGCATATGTAGTCGCCAATGAAATTGAAGATAGTTTATCGACACCTATGGTTATAGCCCTTGTTGAAAGTTGGGGTTACAGCTTGGATGCTGGAATAGAAGGTTATAGTTATTGGTATGATGCCAATAAAAATAGAATTTATTTTTCTAAAACTAGTGAAATTTTGCTACATGGTGAATCTGCTATTTCTGCAGCCGAATCTTCCAATTTAGTTAGAGAAGTTGAAACATTAAATAAGAACTTTCTAAATTTAAGATTTATTGATCAAAGCGATTCAATATATCGTCAATTAATTGATGCTGTTTATAATTTGCCATCTCTTGGAAATAACAGTGCACAAGGAATGGACACTTATTTAAGTGATATGATATCCGAATTATCAAATAGTGATTATGATGCAATTGTAAAAAACTTCTTTGAAGAGTATAAGACAACACAAACGGCATATATTTCTGCAAATGGTTCATTCATTTATCAAGGTACTTTAGAAGAAAACTCATCAATTGATAGGATTATAGTTGAAAAAGGAACAACTAAAATTGACAAAATTGATGAATTAGAATCGAAGAACATTAGTGTTGAAGAACCATTAATTATACCTGAATCAGTTACTGATATAACTACAAATGCTTTATGTGGTACAACAGTTAAAGTAATACCTTCCACAGTTATTGAAAAAGAAAAAGTAAGTTCTATCTCCATAAACGCTGAAGTTATTCGTTCACAAGCATCAATTATTTCTAAAATTGTTGATATGGATGAAAACGACTATACAATAAGTTATCAAGAGAAAATAGTAAGATTAGTTACTGGTGAAGAAAAAAAATTTAATATTTCTGATCCAATTCCAAATGATTTAAAAAATATAGTTGATTCAGTATATTATGTTCCAAAAGTAACTCTAATTAATACGAGTGGTAAATTTAATGATGTCGATATGACCAAAACTAATTTTTCATCTCATATTGATGGAGATAAAGTCGATTATAAATTACTATTAGTTGATTCAAATTATGTGGTTTATAGGTTAAATAATATTGCATATTTGACTGATTTAAATACATCTCTTTATAATTCAGGTGAACCATATTATTCAATTGAAAGTATGGGAAACAAAGTGGTAAGTCTTAACTTACCAAATGATTTTAAATATTTGGCTAATTACAAAAATACGAAACTTGTAATTGAATATTCAGTTGGGTATTCAAATTATGAAGAAAAATTAATTAACTTTACAGTACCATATTATGTTTTATCAAATAATGTAACATATGATAAAAGTAATACATATACTTATGAAGTTTCATATGATGATTTATGTAATAAATCACAGGTTGAAATAAGTATAAATGATAAAGAAGTAGTAGTAGGTTCGGAAGCAAAAGTGCCTAATAATATTTTTATTCAATGCATCAAACTTGTTGATATAGAAGACAGAGTTCTTGTTGAGAAAAATCAAAACAAATTATGCATTAATTATTATGATGAAAATGGTCAATTTATTGAGACAGAATTTTGTTCTAATGGTTCTTCCTACTTCAATATTTCTTATAGTAATGATGATGTAAATGAGCACTATCATCGCGTATGGAGATCAATGGATAATGAAAATATTTATTATGAAATTGGTGAGTATAATTCAGTTTATAATGAATTGAATCTTCAATATTCATGGGAAATTGATAAGCATTATATTACATATTATTCATATAAAAACACTGAAACTGCTTATCCAAATTCAAAAATTCAACCATATGTTTTGAGTCACCTATATCCATATGGTACTAGAATTGGAGATACATTCCCAAGCGAAAATCCAACTATTAGAGGTAATAATTTCATCGGATGGAATATTGATGCGGATGCAATACTTACTGAAGATACTGCAATTGTTGCTCAATTTGATGAACCAGAATATAAAGTAGTTCTACATTTAAACTATGATGGTGCAGAAGAAGCCCATGAAGCAACTTTTGAAAGTGAACAAAAAGGGACTAAGTCGCTTCCATATGAGATTAATGAACTAGGCATCTATACAATGAACTTTGATGTAGGTTATGATTTAGATTATATAAAGATAAATTATACACCAGTACGCGAAGGATATGTTTTATCATATTGGTGTTATTTACCTGAAGGAAGTACAGAGTCTAAGTATCAGTTTAAAGTAGGAACTAAAAAACAATTAAACGTTTATAATGGTGTAACCATTGATAATCTTGTGGATAAAACATTTAATTTATATGCAATATGGGTAGATGATGATGGCCAAAGTAATACAACAACCCAAGGAATTAGTATTACCCTAGATTTTGGCGAGTACGCATCACCAGTTGTTGTAAGTGGATTGAAATCAGGATATACGTTAGATTATTTAGAGTATGTAGAATATCTACCTGTTGTCCCAGGAAAGGCAATTAAATTATGGATGAAAAATGATGAAACTACAGGAACAATTAATCTAAAGAGTCCTAAAGATGGGGATGTTTATTATGCTGTTTGGGATGATTCTAAGACTGTAACAATTGATTGGAACTGTGAAGAAATCGTGGAATCCACCATTCTTGATGGATGGTATATAGGTCAATCTTGCTATTATAAAAGTACATATTACGGAAATATTACTACAAGATTGGATGGAATTTTACCAACACGTGAAGGATATATATTGCTAGGAATAAATACTACTGCCGATGCTACTAGTACAGTTTCTAAAGTGACTGTGACGGATGATATTACTATTTACGCTATATGGATTGAGCAATATGATATTGTGTTAGATTTAAATTATGAAGATTCCTTAGAACCAACAATAATAGATACTTTATATAAAAACCAATCTATGACAATATCTACAATAACAAATTCTCAATATTACCCATCTAGAGAAGGATATGTTTTCTTAGGTTGGTCATCTGACCAAAATTCAGAAACAGGAACATCAAAAGTTACTGCTTCATCTGATGGAATTGTTTATTATGCAATTTGGAAAGAGGTTATTACAGTTTATTTCAATTACACATTGAAAGGATTACCAGAATGTGAAGAATGCACTACACGCTATGAGGGATATAGTGGCACATATACACCTGGTACAGTTGTGGGATATACTTTTATGGGATGGACAACTGATTTAAATAATCCAGTTGATTTATCTAAGACAATTGTATTTTCTAATGGCAAAACGTATTATGCTGTATGGAAATATAATGTCGTATAGATTTTGATAAAAATTTTAAAGGAAAAACAAAAAAAAGGAGAAAATTATGAAAAAAATTTGTTTATTTTTCACTACTATGTTGTTAGCTTTATGTTTAACAGCTTGTGTATTTGGTAAAGAAACATCAATTGAAATTTCTGAATTACCAAATAGTGTGTTTGAAATCACTGATGAAAATGATGTGGAAAACACATTAGCATTTACTTTAAGAGTACTTGAAGATGGACAAGAACAATTCGTTCTTTCATATCCAAACGACAAAGATTTAATTAAAGTATCAAATTTTGATACTACAAAAAATGCTGGTACTTATACTGCTATCGTTGAATATGATGGAGTAAGAGTTTCATTCCAATATAAATTAGTATCTGCTGATTCAGGTATATATGATGGACTAAAACTATTTACTGCTGGTACAGGAACTGTTGAAGATCCTTATATGATTACAACTCCATCTGAATTTTTAAATATTAATAAAGTAAGAAATTATTCAGAAGATGTTAACTATGTATTAGGAAACGACATCGATTTTAATGGTGTACCATCTGAAAATCCTTATTATATCTATTGGTTTAAAGGAAATCTTGATGGTCAAGGTCATATGATTAAAAATTTAGGTACTGCTGGTGTAGAATACTTATTTGAATTTTTAAGTAAAGGAACAATTCAAAATTTAGATGTTCATTCCACAGGAAGATTTATTTTATCATTTAATAATAAAGCTTCATCAAGTGAACCATTAGTATTAAAAAATGTTGACAGATATGGTGAATATCAATTAATAGATGGAAATAACTTTGGATTCTATTTTGAGTCAACAGGGCTAAGTTATGCAATGGGAAGTTCATCTGGAAGTAATGGTTATGGATATATTACATTTGATGATTGTGATAACTATGCTAACCTATATGGAAGTGCTCAATATGCAGCAGCATATGTTGGTTTTGCTCAATGGAAATCAAATGCTTCAACTGTAAAATTCATTAATTGCGACAATTATGGTATTATTGAAGGACAAAAAGTTGCTATGTTTGCAGCAAATGGTTCAGCAAATTATCTTGGAAATATAAGCATTGAAAATTGTTCTAATAAAGGTGAAATAAGAGGAACTTTAAATGCTCAATTAATATTTGCAACTGGTAAAGATGATTCATCTATGTTTGATGATACAGCATTTATATCTGGTGGACAAGCTACAGTTGCTAGTTCAAAGAAGATCTCAGTTAAAAATGTAGTTAAAGGTAATCTTTCTATATTAAATGTAAGTGGTGTTTCTGTTACTCTTGGTCAAACTGGTACAGATAAGATAAGTGTCACTTGCACAAATACAAACGTTGCATCTGTTGTTGTATTCGGTATTTATTATGGACAATCTGAAGCAGGAACTTTAATGCAAAGTGTTTATGAAACATTTAAAGGATTTGCCACTGCAGAAGGTAATACTGTTACAGCAAGCAGATTATTTAATGCACAAGCAAAAGGTTGCGATGCTGCTGAAATTGAAAAATTAGTTGCATTAGGCTATAAATTTGTCAATGAATCACAAGGCAATGAAGTTACTTCCTATGAAATTGGTGATGTACTTTATTATTTACATTCAAATAATGACGATTATAAATTAAATGGTACTGCATCATTATTATGGAGTTATGTCGCATTTGATGCCGAAGGTAATGTTATTGGCGGTGGAACTGTAAAATAGGTGATTTAAAGAGTTGTTAATTTTGATTAACAACTCTTTAATAAAAAAGGAAGGAAGTCATATTTATGAAATTAAATAAAAAACTATCTAAAAAAAAGAGCGTTCCTAAACTTTTATATATTATTTTAGGAATTCTTATAGGAGTAGTTATAATTGGCCTTTCCTCTTTCTTTATCGTTAAGAATGTATCTAAAGCTAATAAAAATAATTCATTAAAGGAATTTTATGGTCTTGAATTTAACGATGCTACATATAAGTATGATGGTAAAAACAAAAAAATTTATGTTGAAAATCAACCTGAATTTTCTACTATAAGTTACTCATGTACACTTGATGATGGAACGATAGTATATAAAAATTATTTTTCAGAACCAGGAGTTTATAAAATAGATGCCACAATTGAAAAAGAGAATTATCGTACTACTACTATTTCTGCGACTTTGAGAATTTTGAAAGCTTATAAGATTAATTTTCATTTAAACGAGACAACAATTATCCCACTTGAAGTATTTGAAGGAGAAAATTTAAAAACTAGTTTAATCCCAAGTGTAGAACCTAAAACTGGCAAAGTCGGGAAATGGAGTATAAATAGTTTTCAAAATATTCAATCCAATATGGATGTTTATCCTATTTATGAAGATGCATTATATTCTATAACATATTTTCTTGATGGTGGCGAAATAATGGAAGAGTATACACGTAGTTTTTATGCATTAGAAATTGCACAGAATCCAATTGAACTACCTATTCCATCAAAAGAAGGATATTATTTTGATGGATGGTATTCTGATAGTTCATTTAAAAATGCAATTGATTGCATAAATATTCCAATGAGTTATGTGTTATACGCAAAATGGAAGAAAGATGAATTAGCTCTAAAATATGAAATTATTGGTGATCATGCAGTAGTATTAGGTATTGATGAAGAATACGAAGAAAGTCACAATTCAATTGTAATTCCAGACTTATACGAAAACTATCCTGTTACTGAAATTGCCGCAAATGCTTTTGCATTTGTGTCAGACTTATTGTATGTAACGATAGGTAATAATGTAAAAAAAATAGGTGATAATGCTTTTAAAAGTTGTGGTAAATTGCTTAAAGTTACTATGTCAGAAAGTGTGGAAGAAATCGGTAGTTATTGTTTTGCATATTGCTTTAATTTAGAAAAAATTGATTTACCTAATTCTATTGTGCAAATTTCTGAAGGAATGTTTAAGTATTGTCAATCGCTTAAACAAATATTATTACCAGAAAGTATTTGTATGATTTGTGATCAAGCATTTACTAATTGTAGTAAACTTGAATATATTCTTTATCTTGAAAGTAAAGATAGTTTTCGTTTGATAAGCATTGAATGTGAATTAAACTATATTGTATGTTTCTATAGTGAAGAATTATCTTACGATGGTGAAAATCATTATTGGTGTTATAATCAAGATGGATTAATTATAATAAAATAATTGCTGATATAGTTTATCTAAAATTAATATACTTTTCATATAACAAATTAAAATACGTATGTTTTGAATTAATAATATAATTTCAAATAGATGATAGTTAGTAGGAATAATAATCGAATTATTTTTATATTATTGTTAAATTCTAGTAAGCCTAAGCGCTATACGCGATATTACCATAGCTTGTTTGTAATAAGACAAGCAAAGAATTGTCTCTAAAGAACATAGTGAATAAAGATTTTCACTATGCTTTAGAGATATTTTCTTTGTAACTTTTAGTTATTAATAAGTCTTTTTATAAACAATTTTTTAAATAATAGTAAAAAAACACAAAAAAATAATTAAATACTTGAAAAAAATTTACAGTTTTGTTACAAAATAGGTGATAGTTATTATACATAATATGAAAATTACATATAGGTCTACAAATGTATACATATGGCTTCTTCGGCATTGTAAATGGTGCTACAATTAAAAATTTAATGTTTAAAGATGTTAGTATTAAAGGTCAAGTAATTGATGCAACAAATGGAGAAGTATATGATGGAGACTCTGTTGGTGTAGTTGCTGGTTACACTGGTAAGAGTGATGGCCATTTGCCAGAAGAAGCAAATAGAGTTACTATAGAAAACTGTCATGTATTAAATGGTACAGTAAATGGTCTAGATGCAGTTGCAGGAATTGTAGGTAGATGTTATTCATTAGTTACATTTACTAACTGTAGTAATGCTGCAAACATTAGTGCTACACTTAAGGCACAGTCTTTAAAAGTTGGTGCAATCACTGCTTTCGTAAATGCAAAACAAAATAAGGGTAATATTTACTTTACTAATTGTACAAATTCTGGAATTATTCGCAATGTAAGTGGACAAGGTTATGTAGGTGGTATTAGTGGTTTTTCTGATAGCAATGCTATTTATGTAATTGAATATGTAAATTGCGAAAATACTGGACTATGCTTTATGGGTAACACAATTGTATAATATTCATTTATTTATATTAGATTTATTTAAATAAAACCAAAAAATAAAAAATCTTTTAATTATTAAAGTCTATGAACAATACGCGATATTACCATAGCTTGTGTCTCTTTGAGAACAAGCATCAAAATATCTCTAAAGAAAATAGTGAAGATTTTATATAACACTATCCTTTGGGGATATTTTGTTTTGCAACATCATTTGCGTTTTTAAGACATATTTAAATTTATTTCTAATGATTTGATATAAATAATTTTTCACTTGATTCATTTGATGTAGTAGAATGTAACAAAAAGATAGTGCGAGAATACGCTAAAATTAAAGATAAATATTTTGTCTGGTAAATTTAATAAATTAGGTAACCAAAATTAAAACTATTATTAATATATTAAAAAGCACATTAGACTTATGTTATTACATAAGTTTAATGTGTTTTTATACATATAAATAATTAAAATAGATAATTACAATATAGGAAATATTCATTAAATAAAAAATTAGAACTTTTATAAATTATTAAAAAAAATAACATTATATAAGGAAAAAATTAAAAAGTGTGGTATAATAAGAAGAAGTATAATATGTAGCAAGATAAATAAATCTAAAGAAAGGAAAAAAAGATATGAAAAAAAGATCAGCCCTATCATATATCTTTTTAATAATAGGAATAATTGTATCAGCTTATTTTATTTTTTATTTTGTAAAAGATTTAAAAAATATAGATTATTTAATCTTAATTCCTATTGTATGTATTATTATATTCCTTGGTCTTTTAATTGGGTCAATTATTAATGCAAGAAATTCTAAAAAGATTAATACGCTTGAAACACGTTTAAAGATGTGGAATAGTATTACTTATAAAGTAAAAAAAGCTGGTGAAGTTGCTTTCAATCAATTACCAATAGGTATTATTGTCATTGATAATAATTATAAAATTGTTTGGTCTAACAATCAAGCTCGTCATATCTTTATGAGTCAACTTGATGAATTAAATTTAAAGGATATTACGCTTCCTCTTTTTAATCAAATAATAAGTAGAACCCCAAATGATGAAGGAAAACTAATCTTTGAAACGAATATTTATGGGGTAATTTATGAAGTAGAATACTTAAAAAATAATAATATTTTATATTTTACTAATATCAATGACTTTGTAAACTTAAAAGATAAATATCATAATCGTACTCTTGCCATTGGTTATATTAACATTGATAATCTTGAAGAAGCTTTATCTGATTTTGATGTTCAAGAAAGAGCAGAATATCAAGGTAGAATTATTGGTAGTATAGCGAAATGGTCTGAAAAGTTTGGCGCATATGTTAGAGCATATAGTGATTCTAAATATATGATTATTATGGATTATAGCCAATTAAAAGAGATGATGAATAATAATTTTTCTATTTTGGATGAAGTCAAAGATGTTTTACGTGCTTCAAGAATCGTTCGAATTACATTAAGTATTGGTATTTCTTGTCAAGATATTAGTGTATCAGAACTTGCGGATGACGCTCAAGATCAACTTGAACTTGCCCTTAACCGTGGTGGTGACCAAGCGGTTGTTAAAGTAGACGACGATATCACCTTCTTTGGTGCTAAGACCGATCCAATTCAAAAAGAATCTAAAGTAGAAATTAGAAATAAGAGTCAAGAATTACAAGATATTATTAGAATATCGGAAGATGTTTTTGTAGTAGGACACAAGAAAATCGATGCTGATGGTTTTGCCGCATGTCTTGCGATTTATCGTTTAGCCAAAGCGATGGGCAAGAAAGCTTATATTATTCTTGATCCTAATAATATCGATGGTACCGTTACTAAAATATTTGAAACAATTAAACGAGAATATGTTACTTTGTTACAAGATATTATAACGCCATCTAAAGTTCTATCAATGATTAGTCCTAAGAGCTTTCTAATGATTGTTGACTGCCAAACAGAACAACAAGTAATGGATAATAAGTTTATTAGACATTTTGATAAAATCGGTATTATTGACCATCACCGAAAAGGCGCGGGATCTATTCCTAATCCTATTTTCTACTATAGTCAAACCGCCGCTTCATCAAGTGTTGAGTTAATCTTTGAATTACTTGAATTCTATGAAGGCGATTTAAAATTCACAGATTTAGAGGCTACTTGGATGTTACTTGGTATTGTTGTTGATACTAATAACTTTATCTATCGTGCCTCCGCAATCACTTTTGAAGTTGCAGCCGAGATTAAACGTTATGGTGCCGATATGAATGTTGTTAAGAAGTATTTAAAGGAAGAACATTCCGAAAAAGTAATTAGAAATGAATTCCTTAAAAATATGGAAATGTATAAAGATATTGTCGCAATAGCTAAAGCTCCTGATGATATGCCGATATTAGATAGAGCTACACTTGCGAAAGTGTCTGATGATTTGATATCAATTGAAGGGGTTGAACTTGGAATAACAATTGGTTTCATTGAAAATGATAAAATTGGTATTTCTGCCCGTAGCCTTGGAGTAATTAATTCACAAATAATTATGGAAAAAATGGGTGGTGGTGGCCATTTAAATAATGCGGCCGCTCAGATTACTGGTATGACGATTGATCAAGTTATCGCCAAACTAAAAGAAGTAATTGATGTATGTATGCGTGAGGAGGATAATATGAAAGTAATATTAATAAAAGATGTTAAAGGAAAAGGAAAGAAAAATGATATTTTGGACTTACAAGCTGGATTTGCTAATTTCCTAATCAAAGGTGGATCTGCAATCATTGCATCACCTGAAAATATTAAGTCCTTAGAAGAAGAACAAGAGGCAGAAAAACATAAGAATGAAATGTTACTTGCGGAAATGAAAGAATACAAGAAAATTATCGAATCTGCTCCTCTTAAGATTGAGGTTAAAGTTGGTGTAGATAGTAAGATATATGGTTCAGTAAATACTAAACAAATAGCTGATGCAATTGAAACAACATTTGATGTTAAGATTGATAAGCGTAAAATTGTTCTTGCTGCTCCTCTTACAACCCTAGGTGAACACGATGTTAAGATTCAACTACACCGTGATGTAACCGCAAATATTAAAGTATTCTTAGTAGAAAAAAAGTAGAGGTTAAATATGAATAGTAATCGTTCTGTTCCCTATAATTCAGAAGCAGAAATATACGTTTTAGGAAGTGCATTCATCGATAATCGCTTAATTAGTGGATATATCGGAAAACTTACGGAAAATGATTTCTTTGATGAAAGAAATAAGTTAATATATCGAGCTATGTGTAATTTATTTAATCATAATCAAAAGGTTGAATTAATTACGATAATCGAGGAATTGCAAAGATTAGGTGCTAATATCGATGAAGGTTTTCGTCAATATTTACTTGATATTATTGATGCGGTACCTTCTACTTCGATTACCAATCTTTACTTACAAATTGTCGAAGAAAAATCACTTGAAAGAAAATTACTAAAAGATATGCAAGATATCTCTGATGATATTTTATATAGTCGTCTAGATTTTAATGGCATTTTAGATAAAACGGAAGATAGCATTATTAATGTTATTAAAAAAAGACGAACTTCGCTTGTAATGGGAATTGATAAAGCAAGTGAACTTGTGTATCAAAAAATCCAACAGTTTAGTGAAATAAAAGATAATTTAACAGGACTTAATACGGGATATCCTAAATTAAATCAATTAACATTAGGACTTCAAAAAGGAGATTTAATCATCCTTGCGGCACGTCCCTCTGTTGGTAAATCAGCATATGCAATTAATCTAGCTCTACAAACTAGTAAGATTAATAATGCGCATGTTGCTTTCTTCTCACTTGAAATGAGTATTGAACAATTAATGATGAGAATGTATAGTAATCAAGCTGAAATTAGTATTCAATCAGTAAGAAGTGGGCAA
>JBJEEE010000055.1:0-12059 GCA_051872775.1 Bacilli bacterium | reverse complement strand
ATAATATTTATTGTTGGGACATTTTCTAAAAATAATTATTAAGACATTATCATAAGTTAAACACATAAACCCAAAATAAAAGGGAATCTACTTTACAAAAATTTTTTTATATGATAAAATATACTAGAAAGAGGGGTACAAAATGAAATTAGTATTAATTATCGTTTCAAATGAAGATGCTAATGCGGTCGCAAAAGTATTATTGAAAGAAAAATTTTATGTAACAAAACTTGCATCAACAGGGGGATTATTAAAAAATGGTAATACGACTTTAATTGTTGGAACTGATGATGATAAAGTACAGAAAGTAGTGTCAACCGTCGGTGAAGTTGCAAAATCTAGAAAACAACAATTAGCTCCAAATAATTCGGATGAGTTTGGAATGTTAAATTCTTTCCCATTTGAAGTTAACGTTAATGGTGCTACTATCTTTGTTTTAGAAGTTGCGGAACACTATAAATTATAAAAATAAATATAATGAGTTTATAATTGAGTATTTTGACTTCAATTATAAGCTTTTTTTTATTTAACTCTTATATAAATAAAAACGTTTTCAAAAAAAATAGTATTTTACGAGAAAGAATATAAATAATGTGATATAATAATCTAGTGCGTAATGTATGAATTACAAAAATTAATTACGGCCATTAGGAGGATAAAATGAAAGAATATAGTGCCAAACAAATTAGAAATGTTGCATTACTTGGACATCTAGGATGTGGTAAAACAAGTCTTGCAGAATCTTTGTTATTTTTAAGTAAGGCAATCGTAAAAAAAGGTGAAGTTGAAAGAAAAACTACCGTATCTGATTACCTACCAGAAGAACAAAATCGTTTAACATCTCTTTCAACCTCTTTAATTCCGGTAGAGTGGAATGGCTACAAAATCAATTTTTTAGATACTCCTGGATCTGAGGAATTTGTAGGTGAAATTGAACAAGACCTAGCTGTTGTTGATGGTGCGATTGTTTTAATTGATGCCCAAAAGGGAATTGAAGTTGGTACAGAAAGAGTATGGGATGAATTAAGAGAAAGAAATATTCCAACCATCGTTTTTGTCAATAAAATGAATAAAGAAAACGTTAAGTTTGCGCAAATTATGAGTAAAGTTGAAGAAGGCCTTGGTTCAAATGCCATTGCTGTATGTTATCCAATGGGAACTGAAAATAATTATCAAGGATACTTTAGCGTACTTGGCGATAAAGAAGCAGTACCTGCCGCATATGCTGATAAGTATGATGAACTTCACTATGCTTTAAGTGAAAAAGTTGCGGAAACGGCTGAAGAATTAATGGAAAAGTTCTTTATGGAAGAACCATTTACAAGTGAAGAAATGGAAAATGGAATCAAAACTGCTGTTCATAATTGTGATTTATTCCCAATTGTGGTTGGAAGTGCTACTGCTGATGATGGAGTAGAAGGATTATTAAATATGGTATGTTCATATTTACCTAGTCCAGCTGACTGCCCAACTAAACCTGGTAAAGATGGCAAAAAACGTGAAGGACTTGAATCTGAACCATTTGCTGGTTATGTATTTAAAACAGTTGTTGACCAATTTTTAGGTACTTTAAACTATATAAAAATTGTTTCTGGTACAACAGCTGGTTTAACTGAATTATTAGTTTCTAATACAGATACAATAACTAAAGTAGGTACATTTATGACATTAATGGGTAAAAACCAAATTAATGTTCCAACTTTTAAAGCTGGTGATATTGTTGTTGCTACAAAAATGACTGACTTATTTACATGTGCTACTATTTGTGATAAGAAATCACCAATTTGTTTTGAACCTGCTCCTGTTCCAACTCCAGTCATTTATGTTGCAATCCAAGCAAAAACAAAACAAGATGAAGACAAGATGTCAAGTGCTCTTGCTAAATTAAATGCGGAAGATCCATCATTTGAAGTTAAACGTAATCCTGAAACTTCACAACTACTTATTGGTGGTCAAGGTATGACTCATATTGGTTATATCCTTGAAAAGTTAAAAAATATGTATAAAGTTGAAGTTACTACAGCTGAACCTAAGATTGTATACCGTGAAACAATTCGTAAAGTTGGTGAAGCTCAAGGTAAACATAAGAAACAATCTGGTGGTGCTGGTCAATATGGTGATGTATGGATTAGATTTGAACCTCTTGCTGATAAAGACTTTGAATTCGCATCTGAAGTAGTAGGTGGAGCAGTACCTAAAAACTATTTCCCTGCCGTTGAAAAAGGCTTAATTGAAAACCTTGAACATGGTCCACTTGCAGGATTCCCAGTTGTTGGTGTTCGTGCTGTATTATACTTTGGATCATATCATCCTGTTGACTCAAATGAAATTTCATTTAAGATTGCTGCAGCACTTGCCTTTAAGGAAGCATGTAAAGTTATTAAACCAACAATTCTTGAACCTATCATGGAAGTTGTTGTAACTATAAAAGATGAATATGTTGGTGATATTATGGGTGATATCCCTCAACGTAGAGGTACTGTAATCGGTATGAATCCAGCCGGACGTGGTAAAACTGCCATTACAGCTCACATTCCTGAAGCTGAAATCGTTAATTATGCAATTGACTTAAAAGCTATGACGCAAGGAAGTGGTCACTTCACACGTAAGTTCATTAGATACGATGATGTTCCAGAACATCTAGTTGCTAAGATTATTGAAGAATATAAACCTAAACAAGCATAATAAAAAGGTGTCATTTGACACCTTTTTTACTATAAGCCTGATAATTAAGAAATAGAGATAATGCTAAATACGTTTTAGCATCTAGTTTTTTGTTTGGGTTGGTCGTATCATTTATAATAAGTGATGGTAAATCGCAAATATTAAGATATTCGAGCGTAATAAATTCATCGTCATCGGCTTTTAATTTACTAGGTACTAAGTCTTCGCAAAGATAAAGATGGATTAGTTCATCACAATATCCTGGTGATAGATAATATGACCCCATAAAGGTAATTTTATTAGATTTATATCCGATTTCTTCTTGCAATTCACGGATAACGGTATTTTCCTTATCTTCATTATTTTCAATTAGACCAGCTGGAATTTCAAGAAGTGATTCCCCCGCACCAATTCGAAATTGTTTTACAAATATTATCTGATTATTAATAAGTGGAATCATAGCCACTGCTTGTTGATGATGCACAAACTCACGTATTACTTGCTGTTTATTTTCAAGTTCAACTATTAGTTTTTTTACGGTAATGATTCTTCCTTGATAGATTAGATTAGAATTAATTATTTTGTTCATATTCACAAACCTTTTGATAAAAGTAATCAAAAATAACTTTAGATTCTGCTGTTTCCATTCTTTCTGGATGCCACTGGATACCAATGATTGGTAAGGAAGTATGTTCAATGGCTTCAATTACATCATGGTTTTGAAATAAAACAACAAACCCATCAGGTACTTCATTAATAGCTTGATGATGATATGTGTTAGATATAAATTTCTCTGGTAGTTTTGTTGCAAGACCATAGTTTGTAGTTTTGGTTACTTCATGATAGATTCCATCATGAGGATGAGAAAGATGACAATAATCAATATCTTGGTATAGTTTTTTGCCAAGTACAGCCGCAAGAGCTTGATGTCCACGACATATACCAAGTAGTGGTACGTGATGAGACATTGCATAGTTGATGATTATATGATCAAGTTCATCCATTTCGGGTTCAATTTCTTTAGATAGATTTAAATCATTATTTTCACCATACATTATTGGATCAAAATCATCTCCTCCAATAATGAGAAAACCACTACATAGAGGCATAACGCAATCTAGGTTTGAATTTGGAGTAATAATAATAGGGGTTAATCCGTTTTGAATTAATCTATCAATATAATTTCTATGAACCCTTAAAAAAGTATTTGTTTCTGTTTTGTTAATACGTGGTGTTACACCGATTATTTTATTGGACATTTTATCTCTCCTTTACAGATTTATTTTATCATAAAATAGATAAAAAAGGGTGCAAAATATACTTAAATATTAAAATTATATTCATTTACTTTTATTTTAAAATGTGCTATAATAATATAGAACAAAAAGGGGGAAGAAAAGTGGCAAAGAAGAAGCATGTTAATACCGATATTATTCGTTATACGCCTAATTATAACGAAGGATTAAATGAAGAACAAATCAAAGAACGTAATTTAAACGGTCTAGTAAATATATCAAATGATGTCAATAAAAAAGGATATTTTGGCATCATTATTAGAAATCTATTTACCTTTTTTAATATTGTTTATATTTTTATTGCAGTATTATTAATAATTGTAAATGCAAATATTTCACAATTTACTTTTTTATTACTCGTTACTTTAAATACCTTAATTGGTACAATTCAAGAAATTAGATCACGCCAAACGATAGATAAACTTAAGTTATTATCTACTCCTACAGTTACAGTAGTTCGTCAAGGTCAAAAAGTAGAAGTAGGGGTTAGCGAAGTAGTTCTTGATGATATAATGTATTTAACACCAGGACGAGAAATTACAACCGATGCTATTTTGGTTAATGGTGAAGTTGAGGTAAACGAGTCACAATTAACAGGTGAATCAATTCCAATTCGTAAAAATGTAGGTGCTACCTTATATTCTGGAAGTTTTGTTGTTTCGGGTAATTGTCTTGCGCAAGTTGAAAGAGTTGGAAATGATAATGAAATTGCTAAACTTGCAGCACAAGCAAAAAAATATAAACAACCACAATCGGGAATTCTTAGTGATTTAAATAAAATGTTAAAGGTAGTATCAGTCATTCTTGTGGTATTTGGCGCCCTTCTCTTTTTTAGAGGAATGGAGTTTAAGTTTGATTTGCATGATCCTGAATTTACGACAAAACTAGTTGACTCAATTCTTAAAACCACAACCGCATTAATTGGTATGATACCTCAAGGGTTATACCTAATGACTACAATTGCTTTAGCAATGGGGGTTATAAGATTAGCTAAAAGAAATACCCTTGTACAAGATATTTATTGTATAGAAATGCTTGCTCGTGTTGATGTTTTGTGCCTAGATAAAACAGGTACGATTACAGATGGCACAATGTCTGTAGTTCGTTATGTTGAATATCAAAAAGGGGTACAATTCAATATTAAAGAAATAATTGCCTCAATGAATAGTGCATTACATGAAACTAATATGACTGCTAAAGCTTTAGAAACATACTTTGGTTTTAGTGAGAAAATGAAACCTCTAGAAGTATTACCATTTGCTTCAGAACGTAAATATAGTGCTGTAACATTCGAACAAGGTACATTCTTATTAGGGGCTCCTGAATTTGTCTTACGTAGTGGATATGAAAAATATGCAGAAACAATAAATGAATTTGCTAACCAAGGGTTCCGAGTTCTTGCCTTAGGTTATTGTTCAGCACCACTTAAAGATGGTAAGGTTCAAAAAGCGGTTAAATTAATATCATTGATTATTATTGAAGATCAGATTAGACCAGAAGTATTTGATACGATTAAGTATTTTAAAGATAATGGGGTAGAAGTAAAAGTTATTTCTGGTGATAATCCAGTTACGGTTGCGGAAGTTGCAAGAAGAGTTGGAATAAAAAATTCTGATGAATATATAAGTTTAGAAGGATTAAGTGATGATGAAGTATATGAAGCTGCTAACAAGTATACTGTTTTTGGTAGAGTAAAGCCTAATCAAAAACAAATCATAGTTAAATCTTTAAAAGATCATAAACATACGGTTGCAATGACAGGCGATGGTGTTAATGATATTTTAGCTTTAAAAGAAGCTGATTGTAGTATTGCTATGGCAAGTGGTAACGATGCGGTAAAGAGTGTTGCTAAACTAGTTTTGCTAGATTCTAATTTTAGTTCGCTTCCTCAAGTTGTTGGCGAAGGTCGTCGCGTAATAAATAATATTCAACAAACTTCAATGTTGTTTTTAGTTAAGACCTTATTTATTATTATTCTTGCCTTCCTTACAATTGTTGGCTTTATCCACAAATTCCATCCAGATGGATTAGCAGGATTCCCAATTATGTATAATACTGATTTACTATTATTAGAGTTCTTAGGTATCGGTATTCCGTCTTTCTTCCTTGCTATTCAACCCAATAATCGTCAAATTCAAGGTAATTTCCTCGTTAATGCCATTAAAAAAGCTCTACCTGGAGCCTTAGCTATTATTATAGAAGTGGTAATTGCCTATGTTGCCGCAAAACCATTAGGTCTCAATAGTGCAGAATTAAATACTGTAGTGGTATTATGTGCTACATATACCGAGTTTATGGTCCTATATATTGCTTGTCAACCATTTAGTTTTAAGAAATCGGTTATGTTTATTGGCTGTGTATCAGGAGCCTTATTATTAACAGTACTAGCTATGATGGATGTATCGATATTTGGTATTAAAATAAGTGAACAATTTTTCCATTTTGTCGCACTTTATAGTATTAAGGATGGACATGCTATTGCTAATCCATTATTACTATTGATTATTTTATCACTTTTATCTTATACATTAATTACATCGATTACTCACTTTATATCTGAGATTGAAAAAGCAATCAAGAATCGTAAAGAACGATTTAAGATAAAAAAAGAACCAATTGATCGCTTTTAAATAATAAGGGATGAAATAGAACCCATATGTTCTAATTTCATCCTTTTTTTATAATAAGTTTGTATTATACATCTTTAGATACTTATAAAAGGTACTACGTTTAACATTTAGTTGCTCACAAGCTTCGGTTATTGTTATCTTTTTAACTTTATAATTATCAAAAATTGAGGCATAGTTATCAGAAAACACAATTTTAGGTCGACCAAACTTAACGCCTTTTGCTTTTGCGATTCTGATTCCTTCAGCTTGCCGAGCTTTAATGTTTTCACGTTCGTTTTGCGCAACAAATGACAAGACTTGAAGAACCAAGTCACTAATAAATTTTCCAACTAAATTATCACCTTTAATTCTCGTATCGAGTAGCGGCATATCTAGTACTTGAATATCTGCATCTTTTTCAATGGTGATACGTTTCCATTCTTCAATAATCATATCGTAATTTCTTCCTAAACGATCTATTGACTTAATTATAATTAAGTCATCTTTTTTTACTTTTTTGATAAGTTTTTGATAGTTTTTTCTATCAAAGTCCTTTCCTGATTCATAATCAACATAAATAAATTTGTCTGTAATTCCTAATTTGTATAGTTCTTCAATTTGACGATCAATATTTTGGTTGATTGTACTTACTCTAACATATCCATATATCATTTATTTTACCACCTTTCTTTTGTACCTATAAAAATATTTAAAAATAAAAGATAGTCAAATAAAAAGATTATTTATCATCATTATTATATCAATAATAAATTTCTTGACAAAATTAATAAATTCGTATATAATTTAAAACAGATGTTTTAAAACATTAATCTATTAGGAGTGATTTTATGCCACCAAAAGCAAAGTTTTCAAGAAAAGAAATAATCGATAATGCATTGCAAATTGTAAGGGAATCAGGATTAAAAGGTATTACTGCAAGGTCATTAGGTAATAAATTAGGAAGTTCTGCTCGCCCTATTTTTACTATTTTTCAAAGTATGGAAGAAGTAATTGATGCGACAATTGATGAAATGTATAATATATTTGATGCATATATAAAAGAAGGATTAGAAGAAGATATTTCGTTTAAAGGTTCTGGTAAGAGTTACATTAGGTTTGCGAAAGAAGAACCAGCCTTTTTCCAAATAATATTTATGCATAGTAATGATGGTTTACCTAAAAAAATTCATTTAAAAAATACAACAGAACTACTTTTTTCTGAAATAACAGAATCAATTCAAAAAGATTATGGTCTTGAAAAAGAAGATGCTTTTAATCTTTATTTGAATATGTGGATTTTCTGTCATGGAATTGCTACGCTTATGGTTACTAAAATGATTGAGTTTACAGATGATGATATTTCTAATCGCTTGACTGAAGTATTTCAAGGTCAATTAAGTAGAATTAAACAAAAATATAGGAAATAATCACTTTGTAAAAAAATATATTATTGTTTTATGAGTTTAAATGGGTGATTTTTGTGGCTATATGAACTACTATGAGGCGTATGCCACTTTTCTTTTGACGGGTGGAGATGTGCTGCTATTTGATCATCCTGATAAGGAGTTTATTAATCAAATGAATATATTTATTCATAAAGGAATTATTATGCTTGATTTATTGAAACACATCAACAGATGACATATAAAGAAATACCTTCCTTAGATGAGGAAAAAATCGTTAAGGAAATAAACGAAAAATCAATCAAAGTATTTCGTGATCAACATCATCTTTTACCGATAAATTATAATCCATCACTCCGTATTGCTCATTTTATTTTTGGTTCAAACTATCCTATCGCTGTTGCTAAAGAACTAACGATACAATTATCTAAAATGGTAAATATCGATGATTATGAAGATGCTGGACCAAATACGATACTCCGGTTATATTTATAGATATGGGTCAGCCTTATCTTCATGAAGAATATGAAGCTATTATTGATACAATCATTTATACTTATGGGGTAACTAACTATACCAATAAGGCTATAATTACAAAACTATTTAATAAATAAAAGACTATAAAACGAACATATTTGCTCGTCTATAGTCTTTTTTTATTGATTAAAATCAAAACTTTCTATTTCATCATCATTAAAAACAATAAAGTTTAAACCACCATTAAGTAAGGTTGATTTAAAAGTAAGATTATGATCAAGGGTAGTAAATAAAGCTTTAATAAAATGAGAGTGTGTGACAATTAATACATTCTTTCCTCGATATGCTTTAACGATTTTTACAAGTTCCTCTTTAGCACGTTCTTGTATCTCACTAGACTTTTCCATTCCGATGACATCATCATTTAATATTTTAGCATAGACATCATCATTTATGATGTGACCATCATACTCTCCAAACTCTCTTTCAATTAGATTTGGTCTAATTATTATAGGCTTATTCTCATCATTTAAACAATTACGAATAATCTTGCAAGAAGAGATTGCCCTTTGTAAGGGACTAGATAAATATACATCCCAAATAACTTTGGTTTGTTTTAGACGTAAAGCCGTATGATGAATTTGGTTTACTCCATTTTCATTTAAGTCAATATCGATACGACCTTGAATTAAATGTTGTTGATTCCAGTTGGTTTCACCATGTCGAACTAAGCAGATTAATGTTTTCATATTATGCCTCAATTAGATATTTTTTTTCTTAATTATAGCATTATTAAATAAAAATAACAAATGTTTTATTTCAAAATATTGTTCATACTTTTTATTAATAATCTACTCGCTTGCCCATACCAAATCATAAATTATGTAATAAAATAAAGTAAACTAAGAAGCGAGGTGAATCATGAAAGTACTTAAATTAGAAGGTGTATCCAAATCCTTTTTTACTGAACTTGGGGAAATCAAAGTACTTGATAATATTAATTTAGAAGTAGAAGAACAAGAAATCATCGCAATCGTTGGACCATCAGGAAGTGGAAAATCGACAATCTTAAACTTAATATCAAAACTAATAAAACCTACTGAAGGAAGTATTGAAACATCAGGAGATATAGGTTATATGTTTCAACATGATCAACTTTTTGAATGGCGTACGGTGTTTAATAATGTTTTATTAGGTTTAGAAATAAAGAAACAATTAACGAAAGAAAACATTGAAAATGTAAAATCAATGCTAAAAAAATACGAATTATTGGAATTTGCGAAAAACTATCCTTATGAACTTTCTGGAGGAATGCGACAAAGATTAGCTTTAATCAGAACACTTGCGGTAAAGCCAAGTCTGTTATTACTTGATGAGCCGTTTTCTGCCCTTGATTATCAAACAAGAATTAAAGTAAGTGATGATGTTTATAATATGATTAAAACGGAAAAGCTAACCGCAATTTTAGTCACACATGATATTTCAGAAGCAATAGCGATGGCAGACAAAGTCATAGTGTTCTCAAAACGACCTGCAACTATCAAAAAGGTTCATGAAATAAAGATGAAATCAGACCATCCCTTAACACCTCTTGAAAAAAGAAAGCAAAACGAATTTAGAATGTACTTTGATGAAATTTGGAGTGAATTAAATGAAGAATAACAATCCTTATTTCATTAATAAGCGTAAAGAAAAAACCAAATTAATTATTATTCAACTATCTATTCTTGTTTTATTGATAGGATTATGGGAGGTGCTTTCTTACTTTAATATTATAGATGCGTTTTTACTAAGTAGTCCATCTAGTATCATTAAACTTTTATGGCAGTATATTAAAAGTCAAGAATTGTGGAAACATATAGGAATATCAGTCTTAGAGACCCTTTTAGGTTTAATTATAGGAACATCTTTAGGTATAGTGATTGCGGTAATATTATGGTGGAATGAATTCATTGCTAAAATATTTGATCCTTTTTTAGTGGTATTAAATGCCTTACCTAAAACAGCGTTAGCTCCAATCTTAATCATTTGGGCAGGAACAGGGATTAAAGGGATAACAATTGTCGCAATTTCAATTTCAATTGTTATTACAATTATTTCCGGATATGGTTATTTTAAAGCTATTGAAGAAGATAAAATAAAAATGATGAAAAGTTTTAATGCTACCAAATGGCAAATATTGTTTAAACTCATAATTCCTGCAAACTTTGGAAATATAGTTAGCATAATAAAAATAAATATAGGTATGTCTTGGATAGGTGTTATTGTAGGTGAGTTTGTGGTATCACGAGCTGGACTTGGATATTTGATTGTTTATGGTTCACAAGTGTTCAAAATGACCTTAGTCATGATGGGAGTCTTGGTTTTAGCAATAATTGCATTTATAATGTATGAAATTGTTAATATTATCGAAAAAAAGATAAAAAGAAAAGGAAGATAAAGTGAAAAAGTTTAAATCTTATTTTTTAATTATACTTTTGGGTATTGTTTTTACGTTATGTTTGATTAGTTGTGAAAATACGAAAAGAACGAAAATCAAAGTTGCGGAAGTAGCGCATTCTGTATTTTATGCTCCTCAATATGTTGCAATGGAATTAGGTTTTTTTCAAGAAGAAGATTTAGAAATAGATTTATTTAATGCCAACGGGGCTGACAAAGTAACAGCTGCATTACTTTCTGGCGATGTTCAAATTGGATTACAAGGTCCTGAACCCACGATTTATTTATATAATAATGATCATAATAATTATTTGGTAAATTTTGCGCAATTAACGCAAACGGATGGAAGTTTCCTATTTGGAAGAGAACAAATACAAGATTTTGATTTATCGATGTTAAGGGGAAAAGAAGTCCTCGGAGGAAGAAAAGGCGGAGTACCAGAGATGACTTTAGAATATGTCTTAAAACAAGCGGGATTAAATGTCGTACAGGATGCACAAAATAAAGTACTTAAAGATAATGAAGTAAATGTACGTACAGATGTTGCTTTTGCCGCAATGGCTGGTTCATTCTTAGCTGGTGAAGGTGATTATGTAACCTTATTTGAACCAACCGCTACCGATCTTGTTAAAGCTAATAAAGCATATTTACTATGTTCAATTGGAAAATACATTGGTAAAGTACCATATACCGCTTATTCAACAACATTAAAATATTATGAAAAAAACAAAGATATTATCGAAAAGTTTACAAGAGCCATTTACAAGGGACAACAGTATGTCCAAACGCATTCAAATTTAGACGTAGCCCAAATCCTACATAAAGCTTTCCCTGACATTAAAGTAGAAGATTTAGCTGAAGTCGTCGCAAGATATCGTTTCATTGATGCTTGGTGTGTCACTCCATATTTTGAAGAAGAGGGATTTAATAAATTAATGGATATTATGGAAGAAGCAAATGAACTAAATGAACGTGCCCCTTATGAAAAGTTAGTAAATAATGAAATATGTAATCGTATTTTATATAAATAATAAATTGATTCTGGTTTAAAGCCAGAGTCTTATTTATTTTTATTTTAAGATTACTATTAATCTGTGAAACGTTTTTACTTCTTAAATGCTGTCAATAACTTTGCAAAATGTCCCAAAAAAAATTAAACATAAGCGTATTCT